>DASVED010000289.1:0-4362 GCA_036380775.1 Actinomycetes bacterium | reverse complement strand
CCTGTCCTTCCTCGGCCCGCTGATCGTGCTGCTGGTCCAGGGGCCGAAGTCGCAGTTCGTCCGGCGCCAGGCGATCGAGTCGCTGAACTTCCAGATCACCACCTACATCGCGGCGATCATCTCGTTCATCCTGATCTTCGTACTGATCGGGATCCTCCTGATCGTCGTGGTCGGCATCGGCTGGCTGGTGCTCACCATCCTGGCCGGCGTCGCCGCCAACCGCGGCGAGGACTACCGCTACCCCGTGAACCTCCGGCTCATCAAGTAGTCGGTCGAGGCCTCAGCCGGTCCTCAGTCGACCCTCAATCGACGAGGTCACGCACCACGGCATCGGCCAGCAGGCGGCCGCGCAGCGTCAACGCTGCGCGGCCGTCGGCGTACGCGGCGGCGTCCAGCAGCCCGTCGCCGAGCTGGCTGGCGGCGACCGTGCGGCCGCGTGGCGTCAGGCCGTCCAGTGGGAGCCCGTCGCGGCGCCGGATGCCGAGCAGCAGCCACTCGGCGGTGCGCTGCTCGCCGGTGAGGACCTCGCGCGCCTGGGCCGGGCTGGTGTTCTCCGCGAGCCGGGCGGTGTACGCCGCCGGGTGCCGGACGTTCCACCATCGGGTGCCTCCGACGTGGCTGTGCGCCCCCGGACCGATCCCCCACCAGTCATGGCCGAGCCAGTAGCCCTCGTTGTGCATGGCCCGCTGCCCGTCGTCGGCGGCCCAGTTGCTCACCTCGTACCACTGCAGCCCGGCGACCGAGAGCAGCTGGTCGGCGAGCAGGTAGCGGTCGGCGAGGTCGTCGTCGTCCGGGGCGGCCAGCTCGCCGCGCCGGACCTTGCCGGCCAGCCGGGTCCCGTCCTCGACGACGAGGGCGTACGCCGACACGTGGTCCGGCCGGCACGCCAGCGCGGTGCCCACACTGGTCCGCCAGTCGTCGAGCGACTCCCCCGGCGTGCCGTAGATCAGGTCCAGGCTGACGCCCTCGAACCCGGCGGCGCGCGCCCACTCGACGGCCTGCGGGACGCGCTCCGGGTCGTGGGTGCGGTCCAGCGTGGCCAGGACGTGCGGCACCGCCGACTGCATGCCGAACGAGACCCGATTGAACCCTGACTCCCGCAGCCGCTGCAGCGACTCCGCGTCGACGCTGTCCGGGTTCGCCTCGGTGGTCACCTCGGCGTCGTCGAGCACCCCGAGCTCGTCGCGCACGGTGCGCAGCAGGAGCGCGAGGTCGTCGGGCGGCAGCAGCGTCGGGGTGCCGCCGCCGAAGAAGACGGTGGCCGCCCGGACGTCAGCCGTGCCCAGAACCCGGCGGGCCAGGCGGACCTCGGCGGCTGCCGTCCCGGCGTACGCCGCCTGCGACGCGCCACCACCGAGCTCGGTCGCCGTGTAGGTGTTGAAGTCGCAGTAGCCGCAGCGGGTCGCGCAGAACGGGACGTGCACGTAGACGCCGAAGGGCCGCTCGCCGAGGCCGGCAAGGGACGCGTCGGGAAGGGCCCCGTCACGCGGGACGTCCTCCCCCTCGGGCAGCGCGGACGGCACGCTCCCAGTATGGGTCGGCGTCGTCTCCTGGCGATCAGGCCTTGGGGTACATGGCGTCGAGCAGGTCGCGGTGCCGGTCCTCGACGACCCGCCGCTTCACCTTCATGCTGGGCGTGAGCTCGCCGTCCTCGATCGTGAGGTCGTGGTCGAGGATGCGGAAGTCCTTCACCGTCTCCCACCTGTTGACCTTGCCGTTCACGCCGTCGATCGCGCTGGCGACCTCGGCGTGGACGTCCGGGTGCTGCGAGAGCTCGGCGTAGTCGCCGGCGACGCTTCGGTGGGCCGCCCACGCGGTGAGCGCGTCCGGGTCGAGCGTGACCAGTGCGGTGCAGTAGCTGCGGCCGTCACCGTGGACGACGATCTGGCTGGCCAGCGCGCACCTGCCCTTGAACAGGACCTCGATCGCCTGCGGGGCCACGTACTTGCCGCCCGAGGTCTTGATCATGTCCTTCTTGCGGTCGGTGATGCGCAGGAAGCCGTCGGCGTCGAGCTCGCCGATGTCGCCGGTGTGCAGCCAGCCGTCGCTGTCGAGCGCCTCCGCGGTCTGCTCGGCCAGGCCGTGATAGCCCTGCATGACGCCGGGTCCGCGCACCAGAACCTCTCCGTCGTCGGCGATGCGCACCTGGGTGCCGGGGAACGGGATGCCCACGGTGCCGAGCTTGTAGTTCTCCGGCCGGTTGACCAGCGTGCCGGCGCTGGTCTCGGTGAGCCCATAGCCCTCGAGGATCAGGATGCCGGCGGCGTGGAAGAACTCGGCCACATCCTGCGACAGCGCCGCGCTGCCGGAGACAAGGAAGCGGAGCCGCCCGCCGAACCGGGCACGCAGCTTGGAGAACACCAGCTTGTCGGCGACGGCGTGCTTGGCCTTCAGGACCGCGCCGGGCTCCTGGCCGGCGAGGCGGAGGCGTGACACCTCGCGGCCGACGTCCATCGCCCAACGGAAGATCTTCAGCTTCGGCCCGCCCTCGTCCTCGGCCATCGTGACGACCCGGCCGCGCACCTTCTCGAAGATGCGCGGTGCGGCGGCCATGAACGTGGGCGACACGGTGGCGAGGTTGTCGATGATCTTGTCGACCCGACCGTCGATCGCTGCCGCCGAACCGGTGGCGACCTGCGCGGCGAGCAGCACCTTGCCGAACGAGTGGGACAAGGGCAACCAGAGGTACTGCACGTCGTCGGCAGTGAGCAGCCGTTGCGTGTCGACCGAGACGCCCTCGTAGACCCAGCAGTCGTGCGATAGCCGCACGCCCTTGGGCCGACCGGTCGTCCCCGAGGTGTAGATGAGCGTGGCGAGGTGCTCAGGGCGCGTCGCGTCGACGCGGGCGGTCACGGCCGAGGGATCCGCCGCGAGCAGCTCGCTGCCCAGCCGTTCGAGGTCGTCGAGGCCGATGACCCAGTCCCCGTCCGGCGTACCGTCGAACGTGACGACGGTCGCCAGGTCGGGCAGCCCGGCGCGCTGGGCCCGCAGCTTGGCGACCTGCCCGTCGTCCTCCGCGAACGCGACCCGGGTGCCGGAGTCGGCCAGGATGTAGGCGACGTCCTCCGGGTTGGTGGTCGGGTAGACCGTGGTGGTCGCGGCACCGGCGCAGAGGATGGCGAAGTCGGCCAGCGCCCAGTCCACCCGGGTGGAGGAGATGATGGCCACGCGCTGCTCGGGCTCGATGCCCAGGGCCACCAGGCCCCCGGCGATCGCGCTGACCCGCTCCCCGGCCTCTCCCCACGTCATGGACTCCCAGCCGTCACCGACAGGCCGGCGGTACGCCTCGTTGCCCGGCGTCGTCGCCACCCGGTCGAGGAACATCCGCCCCACCGAGGGCGGCCGCCGATCCAGCACCGTCTCGTCCGCAACAGCTGCCGACATTCCGCGCCCTCCGTCTCCAGGCCCCGTGTGAGGACGGACGCTATCGGCTCCGGAAAGGTGCCGCGAGCTGATCAGCGGGTGCGGGCGGCCAGGTCGCGTCGGACCGCGTGTGCGAGGTCCGGGGCGACGTCCGGCTGCTCGTCCAGCAGCCGCTGCAGCCGCGCTGCCTCGGTGCGCCGCACCACGAAGACGTCGCCGATCGTCACGCCGTGGGCCGGGCGGCCGACGACCGTGACCGCGTCGCCGGCGCCGACCGTGCCGGGCTGGATGACACGCAGGTAGGCGCCGGGCGCACCGTGCTCGGTGAACCGCTTGATCCACTGCGGCTCGTCCATGAACCCCTGGAACGTCTTGCACGGGATGCGCGGGCTCGACACCTCGAGGACCAGGCCGTCCTCGCCCACCCGCCAGCGCTCGCCGATGACTGCTCCGGTGACATCGAGGCCGGACGTCGTCAGGTTCTCGCCGAACGATCCGCCGGTGAGCTCGCGGCCGAGCTCGACGGCCCACCAGTCCAGGTCCTCGCGCGCGTAGGCGTAGACAGCCTGGTCCCGGCCGCCGTGGTGGCGGATGTCGACGACCTGGTCGCCTGCGAGCCCGACCCCACCGTCGGATGGCGCGGTGACCGCAACCCGCTGCCCCGTCGGGCGCTTGTCGATCGCCGTGGTGTCGAGGTCGCCGCGCACGTCCGGGATGACCGCGTGCACCACGTTGACCGAGGCGATGTGAGCCGGCACCGGCCCGACGCTACCTCCGCTGCCCATCTACTTCTTGGTCTTCTCGCCAACCGCGTCGGTCGACAGGGCGGCGATGAAGGCCTCCTGCGGCACCTCGACGCGGCCGACCATCTTCATCCGCTTCTTGCCCTCCTTCTGCTTCTCCAGCAGCTTGCGCTTGCGGGTGATGTCACCGCCGTAGCACTTGGCGAGCACGTCCTTGCGGATCGCGCGGATGCTCTCGCGCGCGATGACCCGCGAT
>DASVED010000288.1:0-4006 GCA_036380775.1 Actinomycetes bacterium | reverse complement strand
CTGGCAGACAGCTGCGTTGAACCCTCCGCCGAACAGCGGCACGTTTCCACCCATGGTGATGGGTATCACGCCGGAGATGGGTCCGCCGGACGTCGCCGAGGCTGGCGTCCCGTCCGTCTGGTTGGCCCCATTGTTGTCCGGGGCCGGTGTGCATCGAAGCGGCGTGATGCCGTGCACATGTGCGGAAGCGCTGGCGGCTGGGACGAGCACCAAAGCCCCGAGGCTCAGCAGTATCCCGGCGACGACGCGAAACTTGATCATGATCCCTCCACGGGATGGCAGAGTTCCAGTGACGTATGAGATACGGCTCTCAGGGCCTTGCGGATTCCGATATGGCGCCCCGATCTGGCCCCACTAGGCCTAGCCGTCGACGACGGCGCCGCCGCGGAGGTGGTGGCCCAAGTTGGCGTCGGAGTACGCGAGATGCGTCCCGCAGTGCCGGCAGCGGAAGAGGTAGGCGGTCAGGTCTCCGTCCACGCGCAGTCGCTGGATCCACTCGTCGGACGCGTCGGGTCCTTGTCCGAGTTCCGCCGCCTCTTCGCGGAGTGACGCCAGGGCGTCGGGCAGGGTCTCGAGCTCGGGAAGGCCGGCCCGTCCCAGAAACTCTGCCGCGTCTGCGCGGTGGTAGAGCCAGTGCTCCTGCTGCCAACCCAGGAAGCCGGGGGTTCTGTGAGCGAGTTCGTCCAGGACTACGGAGGGAACCTCGTCCGGCACGCCCCACCCGACGTCGGTGAACTCGGCCTGACCATCAGGTCCGGAGAGTGTCCTTGCCGCAGCACCACTAGCGATGCAGTCCAGACACACGTTGTCGGCTTGTTCGCCGACGATTGGCCCGCGTACCGGTAGCCCGATTGTGCTCCACAGATGTCGCAGGGTGCGTCGCTTGACTGGGCGCTGCCTGTGGCCACCGGATCGGGGTGGTAGCGGAATACAGGAATCCCGGTCATCTGCGGCGCGTCATCCCACGGGTTCGAGAATCTTGGTCTGTGGTCGTCCGGCAAGAGCCGGGGCGTTCGTCGTGGACGTCCACACCTTCGTCTGGAGGAAGTCGAGGAACCGTTGCGCTTCGTCGGTCGTGTCGAACTCGAGGTCAACGACGACGTACTTGGGGTCGTCGACTGGCCGCTGGATGCGGTGCTGGCGGACCCCGGCCTCCCTCCGGTGCTGGGCGAATCGCTCGAACGCCGTGTTCCAGAGCTCGAAGTCGATGATCGGGTGCTCGATGTGCAGTGTTGGCATGGTTCCTCCTACGTGCTGTGGGTGGTGCTCCGACGCTAGGCGGGCTCACCGAACGGGGCCACCCCAACTTCCTGGGGTATTGCACGCATGGGTCTCGTCGGAGAGGCCGCCGGTTGTCGTGGACGTACGCTGCGGATGTGACGGGCACCGCGGCGTACGGCCGTTGCCGGGAGCGGGTGGAGCGGATCTGCGCTGCTGGTGGCGAAGCACGGACGCTGCGGGCGCAGCTCCTCGGCGAGATCGGTCAGGTCGTCGGCTTCGACGCGTACGCCTGGTTGCTCACCGACCCGGAGACGTGCGTGGGGTCGACGCCGCTAGCAGACGTGCCCAACCTGGCAGACCTTCCGCAGCTGATCCGTCTCAAGTACCTGACGGACGTCAATCGGTGGACCCGGCTGGATGCTCCGCCGGTCGCACTGCTTCAGGAAGCGACAGGAGGCGATCCTTCCCGCAGCCTGCTCTGGCGCGAGCTGCTCCGTGCATATGGGATCGGCGATGTTGCCTCAGTGGTGTTCAGAGATCGTTTCGGGTGCTGGAGCTTCCTCGAGCTGTGGCGCTCTGGAACAGGTCCGCGCTTCAGCTCCGCCGAGGCGGCCTTCCTGACCGACATCACGCGCGTCGTGACTCGCGCATTGCGGCGTACACAGGCGGAGACGTTCGTGGTCGGCGGTTCACGTGATCGACCACCGGTCGGGCCAGTGGTGCTGTTGCTGTCCTGCACCCTGGACGTGCTCGCGCAGACGCCCGACACGGAGGAGTACCTCCGAGTGATACTTCCTCCCGCGGACGGCAATGCGCCGATCCCGGCGAGTGCCTACAACGTCGCCGCACAGTTGTTGGCCGTGGATGCAGGCGTCGATCTGAACGTGCCGTCGAGCCGCCTGCACCTGTCCGGTGGGCTGTGGGTGACCATGCGTGCGGCGAGGATCGGCGACCGCACGCCTCTGGAGGATCGTGACATCGCTGTCACCATCGAGGACACGTCACCGGCCGACAGGGTGGCCGTGTTCACGAGAGCGTTCGGTTTCACCGCTCGGGAAGGCGAGTTGCTGGGTCACCTGGTGTCGGGATGTGACACCAAGGAGCTCGCGCGCAGGATGTTCCTGTCCGAACACACGGTGCAGGACCATCTCAAGTCCGTGTTCGCGAAGACCTCCGCAAACAGCCGCCGGACCTTGGTGTCGCGCGCCCTCGGCAGCTGACTCGGTTGCGGGCTCCGGCACCTCCCACGTAGCGGCAGGAGACACCGCGTCGCGGCAGCGCCCGGAGCCTGGGTGTCGCCCCGGCTTCGTCAGCGGGCGCCGAGCTCGGCGGCTTGAAGCGTGTGGTCGACGACGGCTGCCGCCACGGAGGTCAGGGTGCGGTTCTGGCGCCGCGCGTAGGAACGCATGACGACGAAGGCCTCCGTTGGGGTGATCCGTGAGCGTTCGGCGAGGACGCCCTTGGCCTGTTCGATCAGGAGCCGGCTGTTCAGCGCCAGTTGCAGCTGCTCGGCCAGCACGTCCTTCTCTCGCCCCACGCGCTCCTGCAGCAGGCCGATCGTGGCGACGTCGGCCATCCCCTGGCCCACCGCGATGTCGTCGTCGCTGAGCCGGCGGTTGGTTCGGGTGAACAGGTTGATCGCGCCGATCACGTCGTCGCGCAGCCGCATCGGCAAGGCGTGCGCGGACCGGAACCCTAGCTCGACGGCCTCAGCAGCGAAGCTCGGCCACCGGTCTCGCATCTGGCCCTCGTCGAGGTTCACGATCTGCTGTCCACTGTGGAAGCAGTCCAGGCAGGGGCCTTCGGAATGCTGCAGCTCGAAGATCTCTACCTGTCGGGCCGACTCTGCAGAGGAGGCGACGACGCGCAGGTGGCCGCGCTGGTCGGCGAGCATCAGTCCTGCGGCGTCCGCGCCGAGCAGCTCGACGCAGCGCTCGGTCAGCGTCTGCAAGAAGTCGATCACGTCGAACTGTGCGACCAGGGTGTCCGCCAGCTCGACGAACACCAGGGCGAGGCGCTGCTCACGAGTCATGCCGGCTGTCCTTTCTGCATTCCACTTGCTCGGACCCCGGTCTACTCATGGTGGTCGTCCTCCGGGTCAAACCTCAAGGTGCGGGCGATCACCTGGCGCGCGACGTCGAGGATCGGGCGCTCGGCGGCGTAGGAGTGCGCGCGCAACAAGACCAACGCAGCGGCCAGGCTCCGTCCCGCCTGCACCGACACCATGCCGGTGGCCTGGTGCACCTCGGCGCGGTCCTCGATCAGCTCGACCAGTCCTGCTTCCCGGTCGTCCGACCCGGGTCGGGCCTGCAGCTGCAGCAGGATGGACGTGGCGGCGTCGGCGAACGCCAGCGCCTGAGCCAGCTCGCGGTCGTCCAGGCTCCCTTCGACATCCCGGTACAGGTCCAGCACGCCCACGCGGATGCCGCCGACCTGGAGAGGGAAGGCGAAGATTGCCCGGACGCCGGCATCCAGCGCCCCGGCGGCGAACGCCGGCCACCGCTGCGACCCGGTGCGAGCCAGCTCGGGCTGCAGGACGGGGCGTCCACTCGTAGAAGCGTCCACGCACGGACCCTCGCCGAGGGTGAACTGCAACTCCTCCATGATCCTGGCCGGGCCGTCGGTACTGGCCAGCATGGCGCCTGGCCCGGAGTCGGCCATCACGATGATCCCCGCCCCGGTCACGGGCACGCATGACGTGCACATGGTCACCAGGCGGCCCGGCAGGTCGGTGTCGGTCGAGCCGGGCGCCAGGGTCCGGAGGTGCTGGAGTATCTGCGCGGTC
>DASVED010000287.1:0-11000 GCA_036380775.1 Actinomycetes bacterium | reverse complement strand
TCGCCTCGCTGACCGGCTTTCACAAGATCCACTGTGCGCTGACACACCACCTCTGCGGCGCGTCTGGTGCGGGAGCGCACAGTGGATCTTGGGGTTCCGCGCTCCGCGCTGATGCCGACCACCGGATCTGGCACCAGGAACAGAGCGCTGGGCCCCCTTACGGTGGAGGTGAGATGGCAGAACTGCCGGTCGTGTCCTGACCGGTCCTGCAGAGGTGTCGTCGTCCCGGCGTCGTCGGCGCTACCGTCCAACCGTGGATACTCCGGTGGTCCGCCTGGGCGCCTGGTGCGACGTCGAGACCGAGGACGAGGCCCGCCAGCGGTTGCTCGCCGGGGCGGCGAAGGGCGATGACAGGCCGCCGGCGGACCACGGTCACCCCGGTCCACGGCCGGGGAGGTTCGTGCCGTTGAGATTCGCGCTAGCCGCCGGGATGCCGGTTCAGGATCCAGGCGGGATTCGTTTCCGCGTGGAGGAGTTCGCCGTGTTGGCCGGTGGGCGCCGCATCCGGCTGCACTCCGAGCGGGGATTCACGCTAAGTGCCGTGCGCGGAGACGGGGTGAGCTCGGGCCTCGACCCCTGGCAGGGCCTGACCCTGGAAAGCCTGGAATCCGACGTGCGCACGACGGTCCTCCCGGACGACGCAGAGGACACCGGCGAGGACCACCCCTGGGAATGGCTCTCCGAGCTTCTGCGCGTCCAGGGCATCGAAGCCTCCGCCGAGCAACTCCGGGACGTGCCATACGACGTCGAGTTCAGCGACCGTCTACACCGCCGGGTCCCCGCCGGCGCGTAGGAGCGAAATCCGCCGTCGCACCGTACGCGGCGTCCGCACCCTCAACAGGGGACGGCATCTCACCCTCACCGTAAGGGGGGCGCTGGGTCAGTGCAGTCCCTCGCAGCGACCGCACACCAGCCATGCGCGGGACTGCCCGCCGAAGCCCTCGCCGCCCGCCCGGGCACGCGCCGGCTTGGCCGATCGGTGATCGCTGAAGGTGCGCCGCCCGTAGACCGGCCAGCCGGCCCGGTCGACCACGACCAGGACCATCGGCCGGGCCTCTGTCGCGTAGGGAAGACCGGCCGCGAGAACAGCGTCCCGCATCGTCTCGACCCAGTCGCAGGCGTCCAGCTCGGAGCAGAAGCGGTGGTCGTCCAGCTCATGCCGCTCGGTGACCTGCGCCCAGTGCCGGCAGTCGGCGCGGGGCCGGTGACCGGCGCACGAGTACGTCGCGCAGATCGGGCAGCGGGCCGCGACGTCGGTGAGCACGGCGCCGCTGGCGGCGACCTCGGTGCGGGGCGGGGCAGTCCTCACTCCTCGACCATGCACCCAGCGGGGACAGAACTCGGCCGCGACACACCAGCGGCGGTCAGGTGCCGATGTCCTCGAACACCACGTCCGAGCCGCGCACGACGACCAGGAAGCCGTCGGGCCGCGGCGCCACCCGGTGCAGCCGCACCCCCTCGGGAAGGTCCCGCATCCGGTAGGACACGGTGAACCTGTCGGCCAGTTCGCTCTCCAGGGAGGTGCCCACGGGTCCGCCGTCGGCCAGCTCGAACGAGTCCGGCGTGACCCGTAGCTCGCGCCCCTCGGCACGAACCCGGCACAGGGCGGTGACCGGCAGGCTCTCGCCGAGCACCAGGACGTCCCCGCGCAGCCGCACCCTGCCCGCTGACGACTGCTCGATGTCCACACCGCGCAGCCCGGACCGCCGCACGACCTCGTCGTAGGTCACGAGCCCCTGGCCGCGCAGGTCGCCCACCGTGACGTCGCCGCCGTCGGGGGCGTCCACGTCACGGCCGGTCACCCGGACCTGCTCGGCCCGCGCCCCGTCGGCCTCGACCGCGGCACCTGTCACGCGTACGTCGGTGAACGACCTGGACAGCAGCTGGGTGACGAACGGGAAGCCGCCCACGTCGACCTGCGGGTCCTCGATGCCGTGGGCGGCCAGCCGCGACTCCGCCTCGCCGGCGGCGACGTGCTCGGCGACGCGGTCACCCGCGACCCCGGCCACGGCGAGGACGAGCAGGAACACCACCAACGTGCGCACCCGGCACGGTAACCCGCGGGCGGTGCGGCGTCTCGCAGCGGGACCCGGCTAGCTCGCCGTCAGCTCGGTCGGGATCGCGATCACGTCGACCATGGCGCCGGAGCGCAGGACCGTGACCGGCAACGGCCGGCCGATCGCCTCCGTGAAGAGCAGCCGTTGCAGGCTCTGGGCATCGCTCACCTGCTCGCGCGCAGCCGTCACCACGACATCGCCTGGCCGCAGGCCGGCTCGGTCGGCCGGCGAGCCGGCCACGACCTGGACGACCCGCAGTGCGCGCCGGACGCCGAGCCGGGCGGCCGTCTCCTCGGGGAGCGGGACCGGCATCGACACCAGCCCGAGGTAGGCGCGTCTCACCCGGCCCTCCGACATCAGGGCGGCGATGATCCGTCGGGTCGTGGTGTTGATCGGCACGGCCAGTCCGAGGCCGACGCCCGCCACCGCTGTGCTGATGCCGACGACGTGACCACGGGCATCCGCCAGCGCCCCGCCCGAGTTGCCCGGGTTGAGGGCGGCGTCGGTCTGGATGACGTCCTCGATGACGCGGCCGGTGCGGCCCGACCGCGTGGGCAGCGACCTGCCGAGCCCGCTCACGACGCCGGCCGTCACGGACCCGGCCAGGCCGAGCGGGTTGCCCACCGCCACGACCAGCTGCCCGACCCGCAGGCTGTCGGCGTCGCCGAGCGTCGCCGGGGGCGGCGAGCCTGCCCGGCTGCGCAGGACCGCGAGGTCGGACAGCGGGTCGGACCCCACGACGTCGAAGACTGCGCCCGACCCGTCGGAGAAGGCAGCCTCGCCCCCGCGGGCAGTGCCCACGACGTGGGCGTTGGTGAGCAGGAACCCGTCGTCGGTCACCACGACTCCCGATCCCGCCCCACCGGTCTGCCGCCCAGAACGGTCGGTGGCGGTCACGGCGAGCGCGGCGACGTGCGGAGTCAACGCTGCGGCGACGTCGGTGACGATGCGGGAGTACGCGTCCAGCGCGCTCGTCTCCTCGGCAGGCATGTGCCCAGCAGACCTCGCGGCCGGCGTTGCCGCCACCGTGAGGTGTTCGCCGTGCGCGGACAGACCGCTCAGGGCAGCGGGTTCGCGGTCAGGTCCCGGACGAAGCGTCGGGTACCGCGGGTCCGGACGTACCCGAGCTTCTCGTTGACCCGCCGCATGCCGGCGTTCTCCGCCTCGTTGTCGCTGGCGACGTGGAGCGGCGGGAGCGCCCTCAGGTCCGGGACCTCGGCGTCGTCCCGGTCGTCGCTGAACCCGAGGAGCCGGTCCGTCCCAGCCGGCAGGTCGCCGACCAGCTGGTCCCAGAGGGCGCCACCCACCCCGGTGCCGCGCGAGCTGGCTCTGACATCCACACCGGCGGCGATCGTGCCCGGCGGCATCATCGGCGTCCGGACCAGCGCTGCCCTGCCGACGATCACGCCGTCGGCCTCCGCGACCAGCCACAGGAGGCCGAACGTGCCGACCATGGCGGCGATCCGGCCGGCCACCACCGGGGTCTCCCGGGAGATCTCGGCGATCAGCTCGAGGACCGCGTCCTCGTCGTCCTCGCGTATCCGCCGGACCCGAACGCCCACCGCGCCCCCTCATCTGGTCCCCGGCAACCTATCGAGGTCCGACGCGTCGGCGCCCCCGCCCGGCCTGTCGGCGGTGACGCCTAGAGTGCTGGGCGACGAACGGCGGCACGAGAGGCGGGTCGGGGATGACTGGGCTCACGACGGACGGCGCGACGGTCGAGCTGGCGCTCGAGTCGCACCGGGTGGAGCTGACCGGGTACTGCTACCGCATGCTCGGGTCGGCCTTCGAGGCCGAGGACGCGGTGCAGGACACCCTGGTGCGCGCGTGGAAGGCGGCCGAGAAGTTCGAGGGGCGCTCGTCGCTGCGGTCCTGGCTGTACAAGATCGCCACGAACGTCTGCTTCGACATGCTGGACGGTCGCCAGCGCCGGGCGCTCCCGATGGACATGGGGCCGGCCCAGCCGGCCGAGGTCGGGCTGTCCGCCCCGCTGCCGGAGGTCGCCTGGCTGCAGCCGGTGCCGGACGCCCGCGTCGTGCCGACCGGCGGTGACCCCGCCGAGATCGCCGAGCTGCGCGACACGATCCGGCTGGCTTTCGTCACGACCCTGCAGCTGCTGCCGCCCAACCAGCGCGCGGTGCTCATCCTGCGCGAGGTGCTGCGGTGGCCGGCGACCGAGGTCGCGGAGCTGCTCGGCACCAGCGTCCCCTCCGTCAACAGCGCCCTCCAGCGGGCTAGGGCCACCCTCGCCGAGAGTGGCGCCAGCACCGACGCACCCGCGCCGAAGCCGCTCGACTCCGCGCAGCGTGACCTGCTGGACCGCTACGTGGCGGCGTTCGAGAGCTACGACATGGAGCGGCTGACAGCGCTGCTGGCCGAGGACGCGTCGTGGTCGATGCCGCCCTACGACCTGTGGCTGCAGACCCACCCGGACATCAGGGCCTGGTGCCTCGGGCCGGGCATCGGGTGCGAGGGCTCGCGGCTGGTGCCGATCTCGGCCAACGGCTCGCCGGGCTTCGCTCAGTACAAGCCCGACCCGGCCGGTGGGTTCGGTGCCTGGTCGCTGCAGGTCCTCGATGTCGACCCGGGCGGCCAGCACCTCAACGGCATCATCTTCTTCCTCGACGTCGAGTCCATCTACCCGATGTTCGGGCTGCCGCTGCACCTCGACCCCTGACACCGATGAGTCGGGGCCGCCAGGTCGGTCTACCCCTTCGACAGCAACACACCGCTTCGAAGGAGTTCCCGTGCCTGACCTCGACCGCCGCGGCCGCTGGCTCGCGCTCCTGGTGCTCTGCCTCGGCGACCTGATGATCGTCCTCGACTCGACCATCGTGAACGTCGCACTGCCGTCCATCCGGCAGGACCTCGGGTTCTCCGAGTCCTCCCTTGCCTGGGTCGTCAACGCCTACCTGCTGACCTTCGGGGGCTTCCTGCTCCTCGGTGGGCGGCTCGGCGACCTCTTCGGTCACAGGCGGCTGCTCGTTGCCGGGCTCGCGCTGTTCACCGCGGCCTCGCTGGCCTGCGGTCTCGCCGATTCGCAGACCTTCCTCGTGGCGGCCCGGGCCGTGCAGGGACTGGGCGGCGCCGTCGTGTCGGTGGTGGCCCTGTCCCTGGTGATGATGCTCTTCACCGAGCCGGCCGAGCGCACCAAGGCGATGGGCCTGATCGGATTCGTCATGGCCGGTGGCGGCAGCGTCGGCGTCCTGGCCGGGGGCCTGCTCACCGACCTGCTCGACTGGCACTGGATCTTCCTGGTCAACATCCCGATCGGCGTGCTGGTCATCGTGCTGAGCATGGCCCTGCTCCCCGGCGGCGGCGGTCAGGGCACCGGCCGGCTCGACGTGACCGGCGCCGTCACGGTCACCGCGTCACTGATGCTCGCGGTCTACGCCATAGTCAACGGCAACACGACGGGCTGGGCGTCCGGGCGCACCCTCGGCATGCTCGCGGCGGCGGCTGTCCTGCTCGCGGTCTTCGTCGCGGTCGAGGCGCGCGCCGAGTCGCCCCTGGTGCCGCTCGGGCTGTTCCGCCTGCGCAGCGTCGCGACCGCCAACGTGGTCGGAGTGCTGTGGGCAGCGGCGATGTTCGCCTGGTTCTTCCTCTCCGCGCTCTACCTGCAGCTGGTGCTCGGGTACAGCCCGCTCCAGGTCGGCCTGGCGTTCCTGCCCGCCAACCTGATCATGGGCGCGTTCTCGCTCGGCCTGTCGGCCAAGATGGTGATGCGGTTCGGCATCCGCGCCCCGCTGGCCGTCGGCCTGCTGGTGTCCGGCGCCGGGCTGGTCCTCTTCAGCCGGGCACCGGTCGACGGCACCTTCGTCGCGGACGTCCTCCCGGCCATGCTGCTGCTCGGCTTCGGTGCCGGCATGGCGTTCAACCCCGTCTTGCTCGCGGCCATGAGCGAGGTCGAGCCGAAGGATGCCGGGCTCGCGTCCGGGGTCGTCAACACCTCCTTCATGATGGGCGGCGCGCTGGGGCTGGCCGTGCTCGCCAGCCTGGCCGCGCACCGGACCGGATCGCTGCTCGCCGACGGTGTGGACGCGACCGAGGCGCTCAACGGCGGCTACCAGGTGGCCTTCCTGGCTGGCGCCGTGGCGGCCGTGGCGGCGGGGCTGATCGGTGCGGCCTTCCTCCGTACGCCGGAGCAGGTGCCCGAGCCGGCGAGCGCGGACGCTGCCGAGGTCGGGGACGACGACGAGACCGGCACCCGGGAGCCGGTGGACGTCGCCGCCTGAGTCCCGCAGACCATGGTTGCCGCCGCACCCGCCTCGGCGTGTGCGGCGGCACCATGTCGTCCCGGCGTCCTACGGTGTCCGACCATGGCGGAGTGCGCGGTTCCCGGGTCCGGGCTCGAGCCCTGCCCGCGCTGCGGCGCCGACCAGGTGTGGGTGACCTCCCACTCGCAGTGCGTGCGGTGCCGGTGGATCACACCGTGCTGTGAGGGCGCTGCCTTGCCGCTGCGGGACGTCCCGGCGACGTAGGCTCGGCGGGCATGGAGGTCCTCGGGCTCGTCTTCGCCGGCTCGGCGACCCACCGACGGGAGCCGATGACCCGCCTGGTGGAGGACGTGCTGGGGCTGCACCGGGTCCCCGACGCCGGCGCTGACGCCGACATGTTCGAGCTGCCGGACGGCTCGCGGTTCGCCGTCGCCGACGAGCGCGAGGAGGGCGGCGGGACGTCGCGCACCATCGGCTTCCTTGTCGCTGACGTCGACGCGGCAGCTGCCGAGCTGCGCGCCGCCGGCGTCGAGGTCGACGACCCGGACGAGAACGACCGGCACCGGTACGCACACTTCGTCGCGCCGGACGAGCGGCTCTACGAGCTCGTCGCGGAACGCCGACAGTCATGACCCGAGGAGCTCCAGGGAGGTCCGGAATGACGACCATCACCGGCCAGGCTGTCGATGCGGGGCTGGAGTTCGACCGGCAGGTCGACCGGCTGCTCGCCCTCGGGTACCCGCGTGAGGGAGGGCTCACCGAGGACGCGTTCACCGAGCTGCTGGCCCCGCTGCGCGACGAGGCGCTGGCGCGTGGCGCCGCGATGGATGAGCCGGCCAGGGACCGGGTGCCGTTCGTCGTCGTGGTCACCAAGCACGTTGTCCCTGCCGAACGGGCCATGCCGCTGACCTGCCTGCGCGGAAAGCCAGGTTTCGTGTCGGCCGACATGAGCGACGTCCACCGGTTCGAACCGATCGAGAGAGTCGACCTGCCGGACAAGCACGCCTACCTGCTGCTGGATGTCGAGCGGGGCGACGACCTGCTCGACGTGCGTCCGAACGACGCGCTCGTGACGATCACCGGTCGAGGGCGGACGCCGCTGACGGTGGACGAGGGCATCGCGCTGGTCACCGCGTTCCCGGAGATGCTGGAGAAGAACCACTGCTTCTCGCTGGTCGCCTCCCGGTGTGGCGACAAGCGGGTGCCAGCGCTGTGGATCAGCAAGGGCGCGCCCAAGCTGGGCTGGTGCTGGGCGGGTAACCCGCACACCTGGCTCGGCTCAGCGTCCTGCGGCGGCCGGGTCGGCCGGCCTCAGGAGTAGGCCGGCAGGTACTCGTCGAGCATCCGGTTGCGGAACCGGCCGTCCGGGTCGGTGTCGGTCGCCAGGGCGCGGAACGCGTCCGCCTGCGGGTACACGGCGCGGACCTCGTCCGGCGGGATCGTGAACACCTTGCCCCAGTGCGGCCGCGGCGCGAAGGACCCGAGCGCCCGCTCGACTTCGGCGACCACCGGCAGCACGGCTGCGGCGTCGGGAAGCCACGTGAAGTGCACGGCGAGGCTGTCCCGCCGGTAGGCGGGGCTGAGCCAGAGCTCGTCGGCGGCGACCGTGCGCAGCTCGGACACCTGCAGCACCGGCGACACCAGGTCGCGCAGGTCGAGCAGCGCTACCAGCGCCGCCCGGGCGTCGGCCCGGTCCACGAGGTACTCCGACTGCAGCTCGTCTCCGCTGCTCGGTGTGTGGTCGAGCCGGAAGTGCGGCAGCCGCTCGTGCCACGGTCCGGCCACCCCGAGCTGCTCGGTGGCCCGACCCGCGTCCTGGCCCGCGACCGGGTGGCGCGGCCCGTCGGCCGGCTGGCCGCCGAGCCAACCGGCCCCGTGGTGATGCGGCTCGTCGGCCGCCATCTCCTTGACCCACACCTGGTGGCTGCTCTGCCAGTCGGTGAACACGCTCACGCTGTAGGCGACGTCGAGCACGTCGTCGATCCCGTCGACCACGGGGCGCAGGGACGGCACCTCGTGCACGTACTGGCGGACGTCGAAGGCGGGCACCACGTCGAGCGTCAGCTGTGTGACGACGCCGAGCGCCCCCAGGCCGACGACGCTCGCGTTCAGGCGCTGTATGTCGCGGTCGCGCCGCAGCTCGACAACGTCCCCGGTCGCCGTGATCATCTCCAGGCCGGACACCTGGGTCGCGAGCGAGCCGAGGCGGTGGCCGGAGCCGTGCGTCCCCGTCGCGACCGAGCCCGCCACCGAGATGTGCGGCAGCGACGCCAGGTTGGCCAGTGCGAGGCCGTGGGCATGCAGGGCCGGGCCGATCTCCCCATAGCGCGCGCCGGCGGACACCGAGACGGACCGGCGGTCCGGCGCCACCTCGAGCACCGCAGGCAGCCCGTCGAGCGTCACCAGCTCCGAGCCGTCGGCGACCGGGCTGAACGAGTGCCGGGTACCGAGCGCGCGGATCCGCGGCGTGCGGGCGACCAGGTCAGCGAGCTCTGCGACCGACGTCGGCCGGTGGACCGCCGTCGCGGCGTAGGTGAGGTTTCCCGCCCAGTTCCTCAGGCGGCTGGTCATCCCGGCACCCCGCCCGACCCGAGCCGGGTCAGCGCCTCCTCGGCCTCGGCGACCAGTGCGGCGATCAGGTCGGCGGCCGGCAGGTCGCGGTCACGACCCACGCCCTGGCCGGCCCACAGGGACTGGGCCTCGGCGCTGCCCGCCGCCGCCGACGCGGTGCGCAGCGGCCGGGTGAGGTAGTTCATCACCGGGAAGTCGGGCACCTCGGGGTCGCCGGGCGGGAACGCCTCGATGTAGGCGTTGCGGATGCCGCGCGCGGGGCGCCCGGAGAACGCGCTCGTCGTGACGGTGCTCGTCTCGTCGGCGAGGAGCAGGGCCTTGCGGTACGCCGGGTTGGTGCCCGCCTCGGGCGATCGGAGGAACGCGGTCCCCAGCGCCGCCGCCTGCGCCCCCAGCGCCAGCGCCGCCACGACGCCGCGGCCGTCCATGATTCCCCCGGATGCGATGACCGGGACCTTGACCGCGTCGACCACGGCGGGCACCAGCGCGACCAGCCCCGGGGTCTCCGCGACGTCGGTGAAGCCGCCCCGGTGCCCGCCGGCCTCCGACCCCTGCGCCACGACGGCATCGACGCCGGCCGCAGCCAGCAGCCGCGCCTCCTCGACGGTCCCCGCGGTGCCGACGCAGAGCCGGCCCACGTCGTGCAGAGCAGCGACCACGTCGGGCGCGGGGCAGCCGAAGGTGAACGAGACGACCCGGACCTCCTCCTCGAGGAGCACCTCGAGCTGCTGCAGCGGGTCGGGGAGCCCCCGCGGCTCGGCCGGGAGAGCGGCCTCGAGCCCGAGCTCGGTCGCGACGCGCTCGAGCCGGTCGCGGGCAGCTGCCGCCTCGGTCCGGCGGGGCGGGCCGGCGAGGAAGAGGTTGACGCCGAACGGCCGACCGGTCAGCGATCGGGTCCGCCGGACAGCGTCACGCGCGTCATCGGGGTCGAGGTAGCCGGCGCCGAGGATGCCGAACGCACCGGCCTCGCAGGCGGCGGCGGTCAGCTCGGGAGTACCCGGCCCGCCGCCGAGGGGAGCCTGCACGATCGGCAGCGCGATCCCGAGCCGGCGGGTGAGCTCGTTGCTGGTCCACATCCGGCCCATCCTGCTCCTGCGTCAGCCGTCGCCGGCGGCGGCTGGCCGCTGCCCGTCAGGGATCCGCAGACCGGCGAGCTGGTGGCCGGTCGCGACCAGCCGGCCCGTGGAGTCCCAGACGTCGCACTCCTCGTCCACCCGGTCGCCCGCCACGAGGCGGACCCGCTGGCGGATCGCAAGGGGGCCTGGCGAAGGGACGGCACGGACGTGACAGGTCAGCTCGAACGTGGGAACCCAGCCGGTCGTGCCGAGGTCGAAGGTGGCCGGGGGCAGTGCGTCCACGAGCATCAGCAGCGACAGCGGGTCCGGCTCGCGTCCGTCGTCGAGCCGCACCCAGCCGCGCAGCTCACCGCGACCGCTCGCGCGACCCACCGCCCACCCCATGACGGCGGGGTCCATCCGCTCGGCCACCACGCCCATCAGCGGGACCTCGAAGCCCGGGCCCTGCACCGGGAGGCGGAAGCAGCTCTCCTCGGGCGGCAGGTCGACCCGCGGAACCCCGTCCCACCAGACCCGGCCGTCGAGCCGGCCGACGGTGACCAGCGCCTCGACGCACGGCTTCCCGTCGGCGTGCAGCGTCGCCCGCGCCTGCGCCGCCGTGCGCCCGGCGCGCAGCACCCGGACGGTGACATCGGCGGGTCCCGGCTCGGGTGCGTGCAGGTAGTGCGCGCTCGCCGCCATCGGGTAGGGATGGTCCGCACTGCCCGCCTCCGCGAGCACCGCCCGGCCGAGGACGGCGAGCAGGTAGCCGCCGTTGAGCTTCCCCGCGATCTGCCACTGCGGGTCGAGCTCGACGTCGTAGCAGCCGTCCCCGGTCGACCGCACCATGGTCGCGTCGTCGAACCCGGCCATCGTGTCGCCTCCTACCGTGTGGAGGCCGGAGCCTATCCAGCGCCCATCCGCCCACGATCCGGGAGAACGCATGGTCGGTCGCCTCGTGCACCTCGACACCGACCTCGGCGGCGACCCCGACGACGTGGCCGCGCTGGCGCTGCTGCTGGGCTGGCCCGGCGCGGAGGTGACCGGGGTGACGACGACGATCGACCCCGGTGGCCTGCGCGCGGGCTACGTGCGTCACT
>DASVED010000286.1:0-13341 GCA_036380775.1 Actinomycetes bacterium | reverse complement strand
ACGCCTCGCTGGCGGACTCGATCACGCTGGTCGAGTGGGGCGACGGGAAGGTCGAGGGGCTCTCCGAGTCGAGGCTCGAGGTGACGCTGCGCAGGTCGTCGGTCGTGGACGAGCCAGCCGACGAGACCCGCACCGTCCTGGTGCGGGGGGTCGGCGACCGCTGGGTCGGCGTCGACCTCGATCCGCTGGCCGCCGGTTGACCGCCGGCCGGGTGCCGTTCTGGGGGGTACCGAGTGGTGGAGCCGCCCGGCCACGCTCGGGGTCGGGTGGGTCGGGGTCGTTGTTCCTCCGCGAGCGCACCGCTGCGGGGGCACCGAGCGGTGCGCTCTGGCCGGATCGGCGGCCGGAGTCGCGCCAGTCGGCGGCCAGGACGGCCTCGAATCCGGCACACACGCACCGCGGCCTGTCGGGGCTGGGACCGGGCCGGGTCAGGCGCCGCCTCGTCGGGCCCGGGGGGCCGGGGCACGGGTCAGGCCATAGCCTCCGATCGTGCTGCTCGCCCTCGACACCGCTACGCCGGCAGTCACCGTCGCCGTCGCGGACGGCGCGGACGTGCTGGCCGAGCGCACATCGGTCGACCCTCGCCGCCACGGCGAGCTGCTCGCACCGGCGGTGGCCGAGGTGCTTCGCGTCGCGGGCATCACGGTCGGTGACCTCACCCGGATCGCCGTCGGGGTCGGCCCCGGTCCGTTCACCGGGCTGCGTGTCGGGCTGGTGACCGCGCGCACCCTCGGCGCTGCGCTCGCGCTGCCGGTCGTCGGGGTGTGCACCCTCGACGTGCTGGCCCTGCAGGCAGTGGACGAGGGCCTGGCCGGCCCGTTCCGGGTGGTGACGGACGCGCTGCGCCGCGAGGTGCACTGGGCCGAGTACGTCACGGCAGGCGGCCTCCGCCGGGTCCAGGGGCCGCACGTCGACAAGCCGGCGACGCTCGGGTGGTCCGGCCCGGCCGTCGGGGCAGGTGCCACGACGTACGCCGCCGACTTCCCCGGTGCGCGG
This sequence comes from Actinomycetes bacterium, assembly GCA_036380775.1. Taxonomy (GTDB): domain Bacteria; phylum Actinomycetota; class Actinomycetes; order JACCUZ01; family JACCUZ01; genus DASVED01. Next base: position 12,345 of record DASVED010000286.1, on the reverse strand, counting down.
GACCCGCAGCACCCGGCCGCGGGCGCACTCTGCCACTGGGTCGCGCGCGGGCTGCCGCTGCTCGACCCCGACCCGCTCTACCTGCGCCGGCCGGACGCGGTCGAGCCGGGCGCGCGCAAGCCGGTCCGGTGACTGCCGAGGGCGGCGGGACCGTCGGGGCCGGCGGCGCCGATGGCGTCGTGCTGCGCCCGATGCGGTGGTGGGACGTCGACGCGGCCCACCGGATCGAGACCGACCTGTTCCCGGACCCCTGGTCGGTCGAGACCTTCTGGTCCGAGCTCGCCCATGTCCCGGACACCCGCCACTACCTGGTGGCGGAGGCCGGAGGTGCGGTGGTCGGCTACGCCGGGTTGGTGGTCACCGGACGCGAGGCCGACGTGCAGACCCTCGCGGTCGCGCGGGACCGGCAGGGCGGCGGCGTGGGCGGCGTGCTGCTGCGCGCGCTGCTCGACGAGGCCCGGCGCCGGGCCGCCGGCGAGGTGCTGCTGGAGGTGCGCGCCGAGAACACGGCTGCGCAGGCGCTCTACGCCCGGCACGGCTTCGAGCGCATCGGGGTGCGGCGCGGCTACTACCAGCCGGGTCGGACCGACGCGTACGTCCTGCGGCTGCGCCTCGGGTCCCGGCCGGACGGTGCTGCTCCAGACGGGGCCGCTCAATAGGCTCGGGCGGGTGACCACCCTCCCGCGCCGGGTCGCCCTGGCCACCGCCGCCGAGTTCCCGGACCTCGACGAGGACGGCCCGGTCCTCGTCGAGGCGCTGGACAGGCTGGGGATCCAGGCCGAGCCCGCCGTGTGGACCGACCTGCGCATCGACTGGTCGACGTACGACCTCGTCGTGGTGCGGGCCACCTGGGACTACGTGCCACGCCGCGACGAGTACCTGGCCTGGGCCGACCGGGTGGCCTCGGTCACCCGCCTCGCCAACCCGGCCCCGGTGCTCGCCTGGAACACCGACAAGACCTACCTGCGCGCGCTCACCGCGGCCGGCCTGCCCGTCGTCCCGACCGACTGGCTGGACCCGGGGGATGCGTTCGTGGCGCCGGTGCAGGGTGAGTACGTCGTGAAGCCGGCGGTGTCGGCCGGCTCGAAGGACACCAACCGCTACGTCGCCGGCGAGCACGACGAGCTGGCGGTTGCTCACGCCGCGGCACTGCTCGCGTCCGGCCGGACGGTGATGGTCCAGCCGTACCTGCACGAGATCGACACCGCCGGTGAGACGGCGCTCCTCTACTTCGCCGGGGAGCTCAGCCACGCGATCCGCAAGGCGCCGCTGCTGACCGCGGCCATGGGGCCGGTCGAGGGCTGGTTCAAGAAGGAGAACATCGTGGCGCGGGAGCCGTCGGAGGCCGAGCGCGCGGCGGGCGAGCAGGTGCTCGACGCCCTCGCCGCCGTCGCGCCGGCCGCCCGGGAGGACCTGCTGTACGCCAGGGTCGACCTCGTCCCGGGCCCCGACGGGGCGCCGACGCTGCTGGAGCTGGAGCTGACCGAGCCGTCGATGTTCCTGATGGACGACGGCGCGGCCGGTGCCACGGCTGCCGCACGGTTCGCCGCCGCGATCCAGGGCGCCCTCACATGATCCTTGTTGCGGCGGCACACCAGACACGCCGCGCGGCCGGTGTGTCCGCGCAACATGGATCATGACGGAGCAGCCGCTGGTGCTCGGCATCGAGACGTCCTGCGACGAGACCGGGGTCGGGCTGGTGCGCGGCCACACCCTGCTGGCCGATGCGGTGGCGTCCTCCGTCGAGGAGCACGCGCGGTTCGGCGGGGTCGTTCCGGAGGTGGCCAGCCGGGCGCACCTCGAGGCGATGGTGCCGACAGTGCAGCGGGCCTGCGCGGAGGCGGGCGTCCGGCTCACGGACGTGGACGCCGTCGCGGTCACCAGCGGTCCCGGCCTGACCGGCGCGCTGCTGGTCGGGGTCGCCGCGGCCAAGGCGCTGTCCCTTGGGCTGGACCGGCCGCTGTTCGGCGTCAACCACCTGGCCGCCCACGTCGCGGTCGACCAGCTCGAGCACGGGGCGCTGCCGGCACCGTGCATCGCCCTGCTGGTGTCCGGTGGGCACTCGTCGCTGCTGATGGTGCGTGACGTGACCGGAGACGTCGAGCCGCTGGGCGCGACGATCGACGACGCGGCGGGGGAAGCGTTCGACAAGGTGGCCCGAGTGCTCGGGCTGCCGTTCCCGGGCGGCCCGCACGTCGACCGGGCGGCCCGGGACGGCGACCCCGCGTACGTGTCGTTCCCTCGGGGCCTGACCGGTGCCCGGGACCAGCGCGACCACCGGTACGACTTCTCGTTCTCCGGGCTGAAGACGGCGGTGGCCCGCTGGGTCGAGGCCCGCGAGCGGGCCGGGGAGCCGGTGCCGGTCGCGGACGTGGCGGCGGCGTTCCAGGAGGCCGTGGTCGACGTGCTCACCCGCAAGGCGGTGCTGGCCTGTTCCGAGCAGGGGGTCGACCACCTGGTGATCGGTGGCGGGGTCGCGGCCAACTCGCGGCTGCGGGCCATGGCTGAGGCGCGCTGCGCCGACGCGGGCATCCGGCTGCGCGTCCCCAGGCCAGGACTGTGCACCGACAACGGGGCGATGGTCGCGGCGCTAGGGGCCGAGCTGGTCGCCCGGGGTGCGCCCCCGTCCGCGCTGGACCTCCCGGCCGACTCCTCGATGCCGGTGACCGACGTCGTGGCTCGCTGAGTGGCCGTCGTCGGCTGGTTGCTCCTGGCGGGGGCGGCCGTCCTGCTCGTCGTGGGCGCGGAGCTGTTCGTCGAGAACGCTGCCGGCGCCGCCCGCCGGCTCGGTGTCACGGTCCTGGCCGTCGGGGTGCTGCTCGCCGGTGCCGAGCCCGAGGAGCTGCTGACGGCGGTCATCGCCGCCCTGCAGGACCGGCCCGGCCTGGCGGCCGGCGACGCGGTGGGCGCGAACGTCACCATGCTGACCGCGTGCCTCGGCCTGGCCGCCCTGGTCCGGCCGCTGCAGGTCGCCCACCGGGTGCGGGTCTATGCCCTCCTCTCGGCCGTCGCCGGGGGGCTCGCCGTCCTGGCACTGCTCTCCGGCGGGGTCGGCCGCGTCGAGGGCGGGCTGCTGCTGGCGGCGTACGTCGGGCTGGTTGCCCTGGTCTGGTGGCGTGAGCAGGAGCCGCCCGCGCTCGGGGAGCTGGCCGAGATCGAGGAGGCCGGTGGCGGCGCGCCCGGGCGCCGCCCCGCCGTCGCCCTCGGCCTGGCCCTGGTCGGCGTCGCGCTGATGCTGGCCGGCGGCGACCTCGCGGTGCGCGGGGCGGTCCGGGTGGTCGAGAGCCTCGGGAGCAGCGACTCCGCCGTCGGCCTGACGGTGCTGGCGCTGGCCACCACGGCGGAGCTGTTCGTCCTGGTGCTCACCGCGGTCCGTCACGCCGTGCCCGAGATCGCGGTCGCGGGAGTCGTCGGGTCGGCCGCCTACAACGCGACCGCCACCCTCGGCGCGGCCGCGCTGGCCAGGCCCCTCGTCGTGGACGGCGTGCTGGCGGCTGCGGTCCTGGCCGCGGTGCTCCCACTGGTCGTGCTGGCGCTCGCGCCGCGCGGCTGGCTCGGGCGCGGCGCCGGCGGCCTCCTGGTGGCCGCGTATGCCGGGTACGTCGGGCTGGTGCTCGCCTGACGGCGATCACCCGACCGGTTCCACGACGAGCACCGTCTGCGCACCGGCGACCCGGGTGAGCACGATGGTCGCCTCGGCGTCGCCCGCCAGGCGCAGCTGCCGGCGCAGCGCGTCGGGCTCGACGGCCGTCCCGCGCTTCTTGACGGTCAGCCGCCCGACGCCCCGCGAGCGCAGCAGCGTCCGGAGCCGCTTGAGCCCGAACGGCAGCACGTCGGTGACCTGGTAGGAGGTCAGGAACGGCGAGTCAACGGGCGCGGTGGTCGTGAGGTAGGCGATCGACGGGTCGAGCAGGGTCCCGCCGAGGGGCTCGGCCACCTCGGCCACGAGGCCGGAGCGGATCACCGCCCCGTCCGGCTCGTGCAGCCAGCCCCCGACCGGGCCCACGGGCGCGCGCGCCGACCCGTCCCCCGTCACCGTCGCACCCGACGGCAGCAGGGTGGCCCGGCGGGGGCCCCGGCCGGCCAGCGGTCCCCACCAGAGGGCGCACTCGACCACATCGCCGCCGTCGGACACCCACTCGGCCTCCGTCCCGGCGGGCAGCACGGCGTGGGGGATGCCGGGCGCCAGCTTCGCCCCTGTCGCCGGGACCCGGCCGGCGAGCTCGAGAACCGCGCCGAAGGGCGGCGAGTACGCCCGCGGGTCGAACGTCCGGCCGCGGCTCCCGCGCCGGGCCGGGTCGATGAACAGCCCGCCGGCAGAGGTGACGTCGAGCGCCGCCACGTCGGCACAGCGGACGTCCGCGACGTCGTCCAGGCCGAGCACGGCGAGGTTGGCTCTGGCGACCGCGGCGGTCAGCGGGTCGCTGTCCACGCCGGTCACCCGCACCCCGGCGCCGGCCAGGGCGATCAGGTCCCCGCCGATGCCGCAGCACAGGTCGAGGACCGGCGCGGCGCCCGCGGCGACGTACCGCTCGGCGTGCCGTGCCGCCACCGCGGGCCGGGTCGCCTGCTGCAGCCCGTCGTCGGTGAGGAAGACCCGGTCCGCCAGGTCGCCGAGCTTGGCGCGCCCACGCGCGCGAAGCCTCGACTGCGTGAGGGCCGCCGACACCAGCGGCTCGCCGTGACCTTCGCGGCGCAGCGCCGCCGCGGTGGCGAGGGCGTCCGCCGGGTCGTACGCGGGCAGGCGACCGAGCAGCTCCGCCCCCTCGCCGGTCAGCAGCGCACGGAACGCGCTGACCTCCGGCGGCTCGTCCACCGCTGGATCATCGCAAGGTTGGGGTGAAGGTCGCGCCGCTCGGTGCCGATGCACCAGTGCGCCTACTCGGAGGACCTCCATGACCGCACCCGTGCTCGACCACTCGGCCGACCAGCCCGAGGACGACCCGCTGGCCCCGTGGCCGATCCCTCGTGACGAGCCCGCGCGACTCGCCGCGCTGCACGCTTACGGCGTGCTGGACCAGGCTCGCCACGCCGACCTCGACGCGGCGGCGCGCCTCGCGGCGTACGTCTGCGGGACCCCCGCAGCGGTGATCAACCTGATCGACTCGGACCGGGAGTGGCAGGCGGGTGCCCACGGCACCGAGCCCAGGGAGCACTCGCGCGCGGACTCGCTGTGCGCCCATGTGGTGACTGGGGACGAGGTCGTGCACGTGCCGGACGCCCGCGACGACGGCAGGTTCGCGGGCAGCTCGCTGGTGACGGGCGCGTCGGCGACGGTCCGGCTCTACGCCGCTGCGCCTCTGGTGACGGGTGACGGCCATGCGATCGGGACCGTGTGCGCGTACGACGAGCAGCGCCCGGGCTCCCTGTCCGCGACCCAGCTCGAGCTCCTGCGCGACGTCGCCGCTGCGGTGATGGGGCTGTTCGAGATGCGCCGGATGGCCGCTGCGCTGGGCCGGATCGCCAGCCGGGACAGCCTCACCGGGCTGGCCAACCGTCGGACGGTCGAGGCCGCCATCGCCGCCGCCATCGCCCGCGCCGAGCGTGGACTGGGGACGCCGTCGGTGGTCGTGGTCGACCTGGACGGCTTCGAGGACCTGAACAACCGGTTCGGCAGGCCGACGGGGGACGCCGTCCTGCGCTCGACCGCGGACCGGCTGACCCGGACCGCCCGCGCCGTGGACCTGGTGGCCCGGATGGGCGCGGACGAGTTCGTGGTCCTGCTGGAGAGCACCGGCGGGCCGGGTGCCGTGGCGGCCCTGGGCCGGCTGCGGGCGAGCCTGCAGGGTGGCTGGGAGGCCGTGACCGGCAGGACCGGCGAGGTCGGCGCAGCACTGGGGATCACCACCTACCGACCCGGCGACGGGGTGGCGAGCCTGATCGCCCGCGCCGACGCCGAGATGTACGCCGACAAGACCCGCCGGGCCGTCACCGGCTGACCCGCTGTTGGCACTCGGGTTGACCGAGTGCCAACGACCGCCTAGATTTCGTGTTGGCACTCTCGACGTGAGTGTGCCAACGAGAGCAGCTACGGCGAGGTCATGGCAGTCCGGCCCCCGCGACGGCGGACCGTCACCGCACCCGCCCCAGGCTCGTGAGATCTGTGCGAGAGGGAGTCAGAAGTGACGACGGCCACCAAGGTTGCCATCAAGCCGCTCGAGGACCGCATTCTGGTCCAGCCGTCCGACGCCGAGCAGACCACCGCGTCGGGCCTGGTCATCCCGGACACGGCGAAGGAGAAGCCCCAGGAGGGGACTGTCCTCGCCGTCGGCCCGGGCCGATTCGAGGACGGCGCCCGCGTGCCGCTGGACGTTGCCGTGGGTGACACCGTCATCTACAGCAAGTACGGCGGCACCGAGGTCAAGCACAACGGCGAGGAGTACCTCGTTCTCTCGGCCCGCGACGTGCTCGCGGTCATCGAGAAGTAGAGCCGGCTCCACCGAAAATCTGCCCGTCAGGCCGCCCGCGCCACCGGCGCAACGAGCGGCTGCAGGACATCACCAGACTTCGCCCCGGCGGCCGGCACCTGCCGGCACCGGGGCGCTGTCGTTCCCACTGCTGACAAGGACGCATCGAAGTCATGGCAAAGACGCTGCAGTTCAACGACTCGGCCCGCAAGGCGCTCGAGCGGGGTGTGAACAAGCTGGCCGACACGGTCAAGGTGACCCTCGGCCCGCGCGGTCGCAACGTGGTGATCGACAAGAAGTGGGGCGCACCCACGATCACCAACGACGGCGTGACGATCGCCCGCGAGGTCGAGCTCGAGGACCCCTACGAGAACCTCGGGGCCCAGCTCGCCAAGGAGGTCGCCACCAAGACCAACGACGTCGCCGGTGACGGCACGACGACAGCAACCGTGCTGGCCCAGGCGATGGTGCGCGAAGGTCTGCGCAACGTCGCGTCGGGCGCCAGCCCGGTGGCGCTCAACCGCGGGGTCACCAAGGCCGTCGAGGCTGTCACGGCACGGCTGCTCGAGATGGCCCGCGACGTCGACGGCAAGGACGACATCGCCAAGGTCGCCAGCATCTCGGCCCAGGACCCGGCCGTCGGCGAGCTCATCGCCGACGCGTTCGACAAGGTCGGCAAGGACGGCGTCATCACCGTCGAAGAGGCCAACACGATGGGCCTCGAGCTCGAGTTCACCGAGGGCATGCAGTTCGACAAGGGCTACATCTCCCCGTACATGGTGACCGACGCCGAGCGGATGGAGGCCGTCCTGGAGGACGCCTACGTCCTGGTCAACCAGGGCAAGATCTCCGCGGTCGCCGACCTGCTGCCCCTGCTGGAGCAGGTCGCCAAGGCCGGCAAGCCGCTGCTGATCATCGCCGAGGACGTCGACGGCGAGGCGCTGTCGACCCTGGTGGTCAACAAGATCCGCGGCCTGTTCGTCTCGGTCGCGGTCAAGGCGCCCGGCTTCGGCGACCGCCGCAAGGCGATGCTGGAGGACATAGCCGTCCTGACCGGCGCCCAGGTGGTGGCGCCGGAGGTCGGTCTCAAGCTCGACCAGGTGGGGCTCGAGGTCCTGGGCAGCTCCCGCCGCGTCGTGGTCACCAAGGACGACACCACGATCATCGACGGCGGTGGCAAGCGTGACGCGGTCGACGACCGGGTCCGCCAGATCCGCAACGAGATCGAGGCCACCGACTCCGACTGGGACAAGGAGAAGCTGCAGGAGCGCCTGGCCAAGCTCGCCGGTGGCGTCTGCGTCATCGGCGTCGGCGCGGCCACCGAGGTGGAGCTCAAGGAGCGCAAGCACCGCATCGAGGACGCGGTCTCGGCGACCCGGGCAGCCATCGAGGAAGGCATCGTCGCCGGCGGCGGCTCGGCGCTCGTGCACGCCGTGGCCGTGCTGGACGACAACCTCGGCCTCACGGGCGACGAGGCCACCGGAGTGGCGATCGTCCGCAGGGCGGCCGACGAGCCGCTGCGCTGGATCGCCGAGAACGCCGGTGCCGAGGGCTACGTCGTGGTCAACCACGTCCGCGAGGGCGGGCCGGGCACCGGTTACAACGGTGCGACGGGGGAGTACGGCGACCTCGTCGCCCAGGGCATCCTCGACCCGGTCAAGGTGACCCGGTCCGCACTGCAGAACGCCGCCTCGATCGCCAGCATGGTCCTCACGACCGACACGCTGGTCGTCGAGAAGAAGGAAGAGGAGTCCGACGAGGGCTCCGGGCACTCCCACGGGCACGGCCACAGCCACTGAGGTAGCCCGACGATTCGGACGAGGGACCGGCTCCTGCCCAGGAGCCGGTCCCTCGTGCGTGGTGGAATCTCCGGTGTGGCCGGCGACCAGCCCGCGCGGGACGCGGTGACCCCCGAGCAGAAGGACGACCTCGCACTGGGCGTGGTCGCCGTCGCCCGCCGGCTCGGGGTGGCGACGGGAACCCTGCGCACCTGGGACCGCCGCTACGGCCTGGGCCCCAGCGACCACCGGTCCGGGACCCGCCGTCGCTACGCCCCTCGCGACCTGGCACGGCTGGGCGTGATGCGGCGGCTGATGCTCGAGGGGGCCTCCGCCGGCGAGGCGGCGCGGGTGGCGCTGGAGACCGACGTGGATCCGCTGCTGGCCGGCGACCCCACCGGCGGGCGGGGACTCGCACCGGGCGGCGCTCCGTCCCGGCGGCGGGCCCGTCCCCAGCGGGCCGGGGGCGGTCGGGTGGTCCCGCTGCGCGACGCGACCCCGGCGGCCCGAGGGCTGGCCCGCGCGGCCATGAGCCTCGACGGCGACGCCTGCGTCGCGATGCTGCTGGCCGGCCTGCGCCGCCGAGGGGTGGTCGTCACCTGGGACGAGGTCCTCGTGCCGGTGCTCGCCGGCGTGGGTGACCGGTGGTGCTCCACCGGTCACGGCGTCGAGGTCGAGCACCTGCTCAGCGAGAGCGCGGAGGCCGCCCTGCGGTTCGGCACCCGGCGCAGGGCACCGGCCCCCGGCGTACGCCCGGTGCTCCTCGCGGCCCTCGAGCCGGAGGACCACCGGCTGCCGCTCGTGGCGCTCAGCGCCGCCCTCGCCGAGTCCGCCGTGCCGGTGCTGATGCTCGGGACGCGGTTGCCGGTGCGGGCGCTGGCCGACGCGGTGGCCCGGACCGGCCCGTCGGCCGTGTTCCTGTGGTCGCACGGCGCGCAGGGATCCATCCAGCAGCCCGAGCAGGAGCGCTGGGCGGCGGTGCGCCCGCGCCCGGTCCTGCTGCTCGGGGGGCCTGGCTGGGAGGAGGCCGAACGGTGGCGGGCGGGAGCCGCGTGGGTGGCCGGGCTCCAGGAGGCGGTGAGCGCCGTCCAGGTGGTGACCGCGACGTCGCCGTCGATGCCGTCCATGCCGTCGATGCCGTCGCGCCCGGGACGGAACCGCCCGTCGCGATAGCCTCACCGCCGTGGCAGCGGCGGGCGACACCGACATCGCGGGCCTGCTCGTGGCCGGCGAGCGGGCGGCCTTCCACGGGCGGCCGGCGGCCGGCATCGACCCGTTGCGGCGGGCGGTGGCCGCAGCGGAGGCGCAGGGGCTGCACGCCGAGGCCGCGGGGGCCGGCTGGTTGCTCGGCGTCTGCCTGTCCTCGGCCGGGCGGTACGGCGAGGCGCTGACCGTCCTGGAGCCCCTGGTGGCCGCCGCCGACACCCCCGAGAGCCGGATGCTCGCCGCGCTGGCGGCCGCGACCGTCGCGAGCATCCACCGCCAGCTCGGGCGGCACGGCGTCGCGCAGGGCTATGACGAGGCCGCGCTGGACGGGTCGCAGGGCTCGGGGGAGGCCGGGTTCGACGCCCTGCTGGGCCTCGCCGCCGACGCGGTCGGGCTCGGCGACGCCGCGGCCGCCGCCACGCACCTCGGCGAGGCTACGGCGCTGGCCGAGGACCGCGTCGACTGGTGGCGCCAGCGGGTGCGGCTGGGGTGGGTGCGGGCGGAGGTCGCCCTCCTCGAGGGCCGGGCAGAGGACGCCGCCATCGCGGCGCACGAGTCGGTCGACCTCGCCGAGCAGTCCGGCGCCCCCCGCCACGTGGCCAAGGGTCTGCTCTTCCTCGGCGTGTCCCAGGTGGAGGCCGGGAGGCCGGACGAGGCGGCGGCCACGCTGCGCCGGGCCGCGCTGCTCGCCGAGAGCCTCGGCACGGTGCCCCTTTTGTGGCCCGTCCGGGCCATGCTGAGCGCGCTGCTCGCCGTCAGCGACCCCGCGGAGAGCGAACGCAGCCTGCAGGTGGCCCGGCGGGCCGTGGAGGCCGTCGCTTCCGGCCTGCCCGAGCAGCTGCGGGCCGACTGGGTGTCCCGGGCGGACGTGGCGGCGGTCCTCGGCTCCTGAGCCGATCTCCCCGAACGGCTCACGATCGCGCCTGCTCCTGCCGAGAACACTCCAGGAGAGCCGGGACCCGACCCCCGGCGTGAGCAGACTGGAGAGGTGACACGGGTGAGCACCGTCCTCGTGTGCGACGACTCCCCGCTGGCCCGGGAGGCCCTGCGCCGTGCGGTAGCCGGCGTCCCCGGCGTCGAGCGGGTGCTGGTGGCGGGCTCCGGCGAGGAGTGCCTGGCCCGTTTCAGCACCGACCAGCCCGACCTCGTGATGGTCGACGTCCGGATGCCGGGTATCGGCGGTGTGGAGGCAGCTCGGCGAATCCTCGGCGCGGCGCCCCAGGCAGCCCTCATCATGATGACGATGGCGGAGGACGTCGAGGGCGTGGCCCGTGCGGTGAACGCGGGTGCTCGCGGCTATCTGGTCAAGGACGCGTCTCGGGAGGAGCTGGTTGCCATGGTGACCCAGGCTCTGCACGACGTCGCCGCCCGGCAGCTCCCGCGGGCCCGCCAGGAGGCCGACGGCGGGCTTCCGCCGCTCACCGAGCGCGAGCTCCAGGTGCTGCGCGGCATGGGCCGGGGCCGTAGCAACTCCGAGATCGGCAAGGAGCTCTACCTCTCCGAGGACACCGTCAAGACGCATGCCCGCCGGCTGTTCCGCAAGCTCGGTGCGGCCGACCGAGCGCAGGCGGTCGCGATGGGCTTCCGTTGGGGACTGGTGCGGTGACCGTAACGTCGGGGCCCCCCTCGACGATCTCCCATCGTGCGGAGGTCGGCGCACCCCCGATCGACATGGGGGGTCTGGCGGCCCTCGCGATACAGGGTGACACCGGCGCGCGGGACGCTCTGCTCGGACATGTCCGGGTGATGGTGCACCGCTACTGCCGTGCACGACTCGGACGGCTGCCGGGCAGCGAGCACGCCGCCGATGACGTCGCTCAGGAGGTGTGCCTCGCCGTGCTGGCCGCACTGCCTCGCTATCAGGACCAGGGACGTCCGTTCGAGGCCTTCGTCTTCGGGATCGCGTCGCACAAGGTCGCCGACGTCCAGCGGTCCGCCGTGCGGGCCGCCGTCCCCACCGACGAGATGCCCGACGAGCCCGACCTCGGCCCCGGCCCCGAGGACCAGGCGGTGCGCAGCAGCGACGCGGCGATGGTCCGCAGCCTGCTCGACCGGCTTCCCGCCACCGCGCGGGAGCTGCTGATCCTCCGGGTCGCGGTCGGCCTCTCGGCCGAGGAGACGGGCAGCGCCCTGGGAATGTCCGCCGGTGCGGTCCGGGTGGCCCAGCACCGCGCGCTGGCGCGGCTGCGCGCCATGGCGGCGGAGGTGGCGTCGTGATCGGCGAGCAGGCGGGGGGCGGCAGCCTGGACGTGCTGGCACTGCAGCGCGACGGCGAGCTGCTCGACGCCCTGTGTCAGCGGCGGAGCGTGCCGTCCGACGACTCGGCGATCCTGCTGCTCCAGGCCTTCGCCGCCGACGTCGACCAGGGCCTGGCTGAGCTCTTCGCCGCTCTGGACGACGCGGCCGGCTCGCCGTCCGGGCGCGACGGGACGCCCGAGTCGGCCCCCGGCGACCAGGTCGGCCGGCGCCGGCGGCTGACCGCCGCGGCGACCGCGGCCCTGGTCCTCGGCGGCACCCTCTCGGTCAGCGGCGTGGCGGCGGCAGTGACCGGCGACCCGTTCGCGCCGTACCGCGCCGTCGGGCAGGCGCTCTCCTTCGGCGACGACGACCTGCCGCCCCATGCTGCCGAGGTGGCGCACCTGAACAAGCGGCTGTCCGGCGCTCGCGCCGCGCTGGCCAAGGGTGAGGTCGACCAGGTCCGTGACCTGGTCGCAGCGCTGCGGGTCGAGCTCGGCCGCAGCGACCTGACCCCCGCCCAGCGCGCGAAGTTCGAACACAAGCTGGACGTCCTCGCCGCCGCCATCGCGCGCGCCGAGTCCGCGGCGGTACAGCGCGGGCCCGACGCCCGGGCGACGCCCACGCCCAAGGCCGGCAAGGACCGCAAGAATCCCGACGCAAGCACGACCGGGGACACGGACCGCTCGTCCGAGGGGTCGAGCAACGAGCAGGGCGAC
>DASVED010000285.1:0-5077 GCA_036380775.1 Actinomycetes bacterium | reverse complement strand
CACCGCTGGTCAGGGCTTGGGGGTGCCGAGCTCGTCGTCGAGGCCCTGCTCGATCGCGTACCGCACCAGCTCCACCCGGTTGTGCAGCTGCAGCTTGTTCAGGGTGTTCTGCACGTGGTTCTGCACGGTGCGGTGCGACAGCACCAGCTTCTCGGCGATCTGCTTGTAGCCCATCCCCTTCGCGACCATCCGCAGCACCTCGGTCTCCCGCTCGGTCAGCTGCGGCGCCGGCGGCCCCGACCGCGGCGGCGGCACAGCGGACAGCCGGCGGTACTCCCCCAGCACCAGCCCGGCCAGCCCAGGCGTGAACACCGCCACCCCGTCGGCGGTCCGTCGCACCGCGTCCAGCAGCTCCTCGCGGGACGCCGACTTCACCAGGTAGCCGGTCGCGCCGGCCTTCACCGCCTCCAGCACGTCGGCCTGCTCGCCGGACGCCGACAGCACCAGCACGCGCACCGCGGGATCAGCCGCCACCAGCGCAGCCGTCACCTCGACGCCGGACAGCACCGGCAGCTGCAGGTCCAGCACCACGACGTCGGGCCGGGCGGCGGGTGCCCGACGTACCGCCTCGCCGCCGTCACCCGCGGTCGCCACCACCTCGAAGCCGCCCTCGGTCAGGTCCCGGGCCACCCCCTCGCGCCACATCGGGTGGTCGTCGACCACCATCACCCGTGTCACCTCGGGACCCTCATCTCCAGCTCGGTGCCGGCCCCCGGCGCCGACTCGACGGCCATCGTGCCGCCCAGGTCGCGCAGGCGGCCCTCGATGGACGCCGCCACGCCGAGGCGACCCTCCGTACGTGCGTCCGCCAGGCGCTCGGCAACCATCCCGCGCCCGTCGTCGCGCACGCTGACCACGACCTCGTCGCCGTCGTCCTCGAGCAGCACCCAGGCCCGCGCGGCCTCGCCGGCGTGCGTCGCGACGTTGGCCAGCGCGGCGCCGACCGCCGCCGCCAGCTCGAGAGCGCGGGCCGCGGCGAGCACCACCGGCGTCGCGGGGGTGGAGACCGTCACGACCGACGAGGCGTACGCCGACAGGAGCCCGCGCAGGTCCACCTCACCAGCCGCTGTGTCCGGCACGGTGCTCATCAGGGTCCGCAGCGCCTGCTCCTGCTCGGCCGCCAACCGGCCGATCTCGGCCGCCTCGCCGCCGGCCTCCCGTCCCCGGCGGCCGACCAGGGCCAGCACCTGCAGCACGTTGTCGTGGATCTCGCGGGACAGCCGCTCGCGCTCATGCGCCGCGGCCTGGACCGCCAGGGCCCGCGCGAGAGCCAGCTCACCGCGACGGGCCAGCGACATCGTGTAGCCGACCACCGCGCCGGCCAGCAGCAGCAGCACGATGTTGTTCGCGGTCGGCACCGTCAGCGCGCCGCGGTGCACCAGGTCCGCGACCCCGACCGCGCAGGCGGCACCGACCCCGGCCGGCCAGCCCCCACGGATCGCGAACGCCAGCACCGGGGCGGCGGCCCACACCACCGGCAGCGTCTGCGCGCCTGCCTCGATCCGGGCCGGGTCGTCGAGGAACCGGGAGACGACCACCGCGGCCATCGCGAGCACCAGGTCGAGGCCGAGGACCGGCCACGAGCGCCCGGACGGGCGGCGGTAGAGGACAGCGGCGGTCACCGTCCAGGCGGCCATCAGCCCCAGCACGGCCCAGGCGGCCAGCGGATGGGCGTACTCGTCATGGCGCCGGAGCAGCACGGCCACCGCGTAGGCCAGCCCGAGCAGCCGGAACACCGCCAGCGCCCGCCACACCGCCGTCTCGATGCCCACGCCGACCATCCTCCCCCGCCCCACCCCTGTCTCCCCGTTGATCATGCAGCTGTGGTTGCCGTGTTGATCAACCACTGCTGCATGATCACCACCCGATTGGCGGGGTGATCAACGCGGGTGGTGGCGACGAGGTCAGGCGGCGGGGGCGCGGTCGCCGGACGGCGCCTCGTCGGCCGGGGGCAGGGTGCCGGCCTTCTCCGCCTTCGCCTCCGCCTTCAGCCGGTCCTTGGCGACCTGGGCGTAGACGTCGACGTACTCCTGGCCGGACAGCTCCATCAGCTCGTACATGATCTCGTCGGTGATCGAGCGCAGCACGAACCGGTCGCCCTCCATGCCCTCGTAGCGCGAGAAGTCCAGCGGCTCGCCGATCTTGATGCCGACCCGGATGCCGAGCGTCGGGCGCTTGCGGCCGGGGGGCTGGATCTTCTCGGTGTCGATCATCGCGACGGGCAGCACCGGGACGTGGGCCTCCAGGGCCATCCGGGCCACGCCGGTCTTGCCGCGGTACAGCTTGCCGTCGGGCGAGCGGGTGCCCTCGGGGTAGATCCCCAGGCAGTCGCCGCGGCCGAGCACCTTGAGCGCGGTGCGCAGCGCCGCCTCCGACGCCGACCCGCCCGACCGGTCGACCGGGAGCTGTCCGACGCCCCGGAAGAACTTCGCCGTCATCCACCCTTTGAAGCCATGGCCGGTGAAGTAGTCCTGCTTCGCCAGGAACGTGATCCGCCGGTCGACCACCAGCGGGAAGAAGATCGAGTCGGAGAACGAGAGGTGGTTGCTCGCGAAGATCGCGCCGCCGGTGGCCGGCACGTTGTCCAGGCCGATGACGTACGGCCGGAAGATCAGCCGCAGGACGGGTCCGAGGACGATCCGCTTGAGGAACCAGTAGAACACCCGGCAGACCCTCCCTCCGGTGCGCAGGCGCACGCCTGTGTGCGCGACAGCCGAACACTAGGGGATGCCCCCCGGATCGTGCGACGATGCGGACCATGCCTGTGATGCCTGGGGCCGAGCCGTTCCACCACGAGGGGGGCCGCGTCGGTGCGCTGCTCTGCCACGGCTTCACCGGCACGCCGCAGAGCCTGCGGCCGTGGGCCGAGCACCTCGCCGCGGCAGGCCTGACCGTCGCGCTCCCCCGGCTGCCAGGCCACGGCACCACCCTCGCCGAGGCGAACCTGACGCACTACGAGGACTGGCTCGCCGAGCTCGAGCGCAACCTGGCCAGACTGCGTGAGACATGCGACGAGGTCTTTGTCATGGGGCTGTCGATGGGCGGCACGCTGGCCATCCGGCTGGCCGAGGTGCACGGCGACGCGATCGCCGGGCTGGTGCTGGTCAACCCGAGCCTGCTCACCAAGCGCCCTGACCGGTTCCTGCTCCCGGTCATGCGCTGGCTCATCCCGAGCTGGCCGGGCATCGGCAGCGACATCAAGAAGGACGGCCCGGTCGAGCTCGCGTACGACAAGATCCCGGTCAAGGCGTCCTACCAGCTGAGCCGGCTCTGGCTGACCACCCGTGCCGATCTCGACAGGGTCACCCAGCCGATCCTCGTCTTCCGCTCCACCGAGGACCACGTCGTCGAGCCGGACAGCTGCGTGATGCTGCGCGACAAGGTCTCGTCGACCGACCTGCACGAGGTCCTGCTCGAGGACAGCTACCACGTCGCGACCCTCGACAACGACGCGCCGACCATCTTCGAGGGCAGTCTGGAGTTCGTCCGCCGAGTCGCGACCACTGACCTGGCGACGCCGTGAGCCCGGCCTCCCGACGCGACAACGGCCTCTCCGCGCCGTCCTACGAACGGTTGCGCGACGTCGAGACGCACCTGGTCGACGGCCTGCTGGAACGGCTGCGCGACATCGAGATCGCGGCCTACAGCGCACCCACTCCCGGTCGACGCGGCCCGTACGGTGACACGGTGCTGCCCGGCGGCCCCAGCGACGGCGTCTGGGTCGACAGCCGCCGCAGCGACGAGGCCCGCGAGCTGGCCGACCGCTACCTCGTCGAGATGGCCGACGAGATGGCCTGGGCCGGGATCGTCGCCGACTTCGACCTCGAGGCCCACGACGAGGTGCCGCGGTGGCCGGCCAGCGAGGACGTGGACGAACCCGCCAAGCCAGCGCCCGACGCCCTGTCCGGCTTCGAGGAGCTGCGCGACATCGTGCCGGCGCCGCCCGTGGTGCCGCGCGCCGACACCGAGGACCACTTCGAGCCGCCTCCCCCGCCGCCGCTGCCGGAGGTCGACACCATCACCAGGGTCGCCTGGGCGGGCGCGCTGGGCGGTCCGCTGGTCCTGCTGCTCGCGGCGCTGGCCGGCATCCCGCTCGGCGGGTGGGTCGGGTTCCTCGCTCTGGCCGCGGGCATGGCAGGCTTCGTCACGCTCGTGGCACGGATGAAGGACCGTCCCCCGACGGACTCCGGGCCCGACGACGGCGCAGTCGTCTAGTCGAAGGGACCCCTGACCCGTGCACAGCGAGATCGTCGAGGTACGCGGCCACCTGATCGACTCCGGCGTCCTGTCCCGGGTGCTGGACGACATCCTGGAGTACGGCGCCGACTACTCCATCGACAAGTTCGAGGTCGGCAAGACGCCGGTCGACCCGTCGTACGCACGGCTGACCGTCAAGACCGAGGACGAGGACGGCCTCGCCCGCATCGTCATGCGCCTGCAGACCCATGGCGTGAACATGACCGACCCCGGCGAGGCCGTCGTGCGGGAGGTCGAGAGCGACGGGGTCTTCCCGGACGACTTCTACTCGACGACCAACCTGGAGACCGTCGTGCGGATCGGCGGCCACTGGGTGCCGGTCGAGAACCCGGAGATGGACTGCGGCATCGTCCTCACCGGCGACCGGGCGCGGACCATCGCGGTCAGCGACGTGCGTCGGGGCGACACGGTGATCTGCGGCGCCAGCGGCGTGAAGGTCGTGCCGCTGCCGGCGATCGACCGCAGCGTCGGCGGGTTCGAGTTCATGAACTCCGAGGTGTCCTCGGAGAAGCCGCAGGCTCTGCTGGTGCGCCAGATCGCCCAGCAGATGCGCGACGTCAAGGACGAGGGCAAGAAGGTGCTCTGGGTCGGCGGGCCGGCTGTCGTGCACACCGGCGCGGCGCCGGCGATGGTGGCGCTGGTCGAGGCGGGCTACGTCGACATGCTGTTCGCCGGCAACGCACTGGCGACCCACGACATCGAGGCATCGCTGTTCGGCACCTCGCTCGGCGTCGACCTGTCCCGCGGCCGCGGCGTCGAGCACGGCCACGAGCACCACATCCGGGCGATCAACACGATCCGCAAGGCCGGGTCGATCGCC
>DASVED010000284.1:0-2538 GCA_036380775.1 Actinomycetes bacterium | reverse complement strand
GCCACCCGGGGGGCGGCGATCGCCACGTCCTCGAACGTGGGCCGGGTGACCAGAAGCGCCATGCCGGCGTGTCTCACCAGAGGCAGGCACGGCGACCGGACGGTCATCCGCCCGACGTCGACCAGCGCGTCGATCTCCTCCGCATCGGAGAGGCCGACCGCAAGGCGCTCGGCGCAGGTGACGAGCGCAGACTGGCTTCGCTCTGCCGAAGGCGGGGCCACGACGACCGGCACCCCACCCCACAGCCGCCGGGTCGATTCCATCACCCGCTCCACGGCAAAGGTCCGCCGGATGTCGACCGCCACGTCCGCCAGGGTCTTGTCCGCGCTGAGCTCGTCGAACCGTGCTGCGAGCACCCCACCGTCCGGATCGGCTTCGACGACCAAGACATCGCGCCCCGTTGCGGATGGCCATGCGGCGGCCATGCCCAACACCGTCGTGGTCACGCCCGGCGAACCGTGCACCGACCCGATTGCCACGAGGCTCACCCCTCCGGCTCCTCACCGGCGGGGACCAGCACGAGGCGCAGCCTTTGGGCCGCAGCGGCGTCGGCGACGCCTTGGGCGAGATCGTCAGTCACGGCCAGCGACACGAAGAAGGTGACATCGGGCTGCGAGCCGGGAGTCACTAGATAGACGTCGGCCGTCCCCAGCGGCTCGGCGTCCTCGGCGGCGTCCACCTCCTCGCCCTCTGCTGCCGTCTCGAGGAGGCGGACTCGGTCACCGACGCGAAGGTCCGGCACCGGAACCCCGCCTGGCCCCAGCGGCACGCCGATCACGACTTGCCCCGGCTTCAAGCCCGAGTCAGCGGCGAACTGGTCGCGGTTCACGACCGACCCCGCTGGGATTTTGGATGTCGCGACCTGGCCAACCAGGCCGTCCCTTTCCGCTGCCGTGAGGAAGGCGGCTTCGCCGTCGACCGCCATCTCGACCAAGCGAAGGTCAGCCCGCTCGATCTGCTGACCGGGGTTGATGTCCCGCGAGGCGACCACGACGGATGTCCGGTCGCCCGCCGACTGCAACATGAGCCCGAAGCCCAGCGCCCCGACGAGCACGAGGATCACTCCAAGAGCGATCCAGGGCACACGCCGGACCCGCGGACCATTGACATGAACGCGCGCTGCCTTGTCGTCCCTCCGAAGGGATCGGACAGCAGCGCCATCGAGGGCCGTACTCATCCTCGGACCCCGCTCTCTCCCACCGCTTGGTGCTCGGCCACGCGGGTGGGGATCGTCACGGTGCGCGACACCACACCGAGATCACCCGACGCCCCCACGTTCGAGGTCCAGGTGATCGCCCACGTCATGGTGACCTCCACCTGGAACGCACCGTCGGGTTCCCCGGCCGACGAGCGACGGAACGTATAACTGCAGGTCGTCCGCTGTTCGGACGGTGGACGATCCAGGTCGTACGCACGCCCAGCGTCGTGACAGGTCTTCTGCTCCCCGGCCGCTCCGAACGTCCAGGTCTGCCGCACTGGAGCGGCTCGGACCGTCGCTGTGACTCCACCCGCGGTGGCCGTACGCGTCTGATCGTCCCAGTTCTCGACCCACAACCAGGTCTCCAGGTTCACGGTCTGCTCTCCGGGAGGGCTCATCTGGGCCTCCGGCAGCGGAAGGGGCAGCTGGGCGCGCGCCATGAGTGCGAGGTCCTCCGGATCGACCGTCGGCGGCTCGGCCGTCGGAAGCGTGAGCGTCACCATCTCGCTCACGTACATCCCGTTGGCGTCGGCGCAGCTCCGGATGATCGTGACCACCGCACCGACGACCTCCGGCGGCGGGTTCCGCATGTAGTTCCAGTCGATGGGCCCGGCGGCCGATTCGGTCTCCGGGTCCATGCCCATCCAGACGCAATCAAGGTTGCCTCCACCCGGGCGGGCTTGATCTTCAGACCCAAGGTCGCTGCCGTCTTCGGCCCACACCTCCGACGTGCCGTCACCCAGCAGCGAGCCCCCGGCTTGCTGGTCGTCCCCGTACGCTCCGCTTCCTCCTCCCTCCTGGGCCATCACCGCGGACACGTTGACGACGAGCGCGAGCGCCAAGCCCGCGGCACCAAGGACCGCCATCCGAGTCAGCATTCCGCCACCTCCGGTTCCCGCGTGTCGAACTCCTGCTCGGCGAGCCGCCACACCCCGTCCTCCAGGCGCATTGCTGCCCTGCCCTCGACCTTTGCGACTCCGCTGGCGATGACCTCTCCGGTGCCCACCACCACTCGTTCGCCATCGTCCACGGCGCAGAAGGTCAACCGCGCAACTGCGCCGTCCACCTCGACCGTCTCCACCTCCACCCGGTAGACGGAGTCCGGGGGGTACCGAATGACGCGTCCATCCGCTTGGAGGGACAGGAGGACCACGCGTCGCTGTTCGAGCATCGGGTCGACATGGGTAGCGGCGAGTCGCGGGTCGTTCGCGTCCGGAACGGCCGCTGCCGCGATGAACGCCTCACCAGCTGCGAGGTAGGCCGCCTCAACCTCGGCGTCCACCCCTTCGGTCGTCGGCGGCGATGTCGTGGTCGAAGTCGAGGTCGTCGATGAGACCGTC
>DASVED010000283.1:0-2040 GCA_036380775.1 Actinomycetes bacterium | reverse complement strand
CGAGGTGAGCATCGACCTTGGCCGCGTCGCGGTGCGACGCACCCCCGCGCAGGTAGCCGCCGATGTTCTGGCGCACCCACTCGCAGGTGTCGTCCTCGAGCTCGGCGACATGCATGGTGAGGAACGCCTGGCGCAGCCCCTCGCGGGCCCGGTAGGCGAGGGCGGCGACGGAGTTGGCGCTCATCCCGAGCAGCGGGGCCACATCGGCCGGCTTCTGACCTTCCACGGACGTGTGCCACAGCACCATCTGCCATCGTTCGGGCAGCGAGGCGAAGGCGCGAGCGGCAGCGGCGTTCTCGAACCCCTCCAGGACCGTGTCGTGGAACGGCACTCCGGGGTCGAACGGGGTCAGGTCGTCGGTCGTGTGGAGCCGGGCAGCGCCACGCATCTTGTCGATGTGGAGCCGCCGGATCGCGGTCAGCAGGTAGGCCCGGAACGCGAGGTCGGGGCCGTCGCCGCGCTGGAGCACGGTCAGCACCTTCGCGAACGCCTCGGACACGAGGTCGTCGGCGTCCGAGCTCGGCACCAACTGGCGCGCCAGGCGTCGAGCGGCGTCGACGTGGCGCTCGAACAGCAGGCCGTAGGCGTCGTTGTCGCCACCGCGCACGGCAGCGATGAGCTCGGCGTCGCCGGGCCCTTCGATGCGCTGCAGGGTGCTGGTCATGGCAGTCCAACGATCGGGTGGGTGGTGGCCCTCGATGGTAGTCCCGCCAACGGGGCCACCACGGCAAAATCGCGAGGCTCGCTCCGATTTCGCGACCTGTCCCGCGTCATGGCCGCCGGGCCCACCCGTCTCCTGTGCGTAGGGATGAGCCACCGCGGACGACCGGAGGGAACGTGGGCAGCTTCTGGACCCGGTCGCAGGGCTCTGCCCAGGTGCGGTCCGGGGCGAGGGCCGCGACCTCGGAGCCGCACGTGCCGGGTTCGGCACGATTCGAGGCGACAGGGGAGGCCCTTGCCTCGGATCCGGCCGCCGCGCACGGAGATCCTGGCCCGGCCGTCCTGGACGCCTGCCTGTACGCCGGACTGGAGCTCGGCCGCGACGGCGTGCCCCTCGACGACGCGCTCGACGGGCTGCGGCAGACCTGCCTCACCGTCACCGGTCGCGATCCGTCGTACCCGGTGCTGCGGGCGGTGGCCACCGGATGGAGCGAGGCGACCCTCGGCTACCTGCACCAGCTGACCTGCGAGGACCCGCTCACGGGGCTCGCCAGCCTGCCCCACCTGAGGAGCCGGATCTCGGAGGTCTATCGGGACCAGGGGATCGGCGGCCGGCCGGTGCGCGAGAGCCATGCGCTGGTCGTCGTCGACACCGTCGACCCGGGTGACCTCGACGTCTTCGCCGCCGCTCTGCGGATCGCGCGCCTGGCGGAGACGGTGCGGACGGTGTTCGCGGGCGGTGAGACCCTCGGGCGGGTGGGACGCGAGCGGATCGCGGTGCTGATCCGCCGTGACGAACGACTGCCCCGACGGCTGGGCCTGCTCAGGAGTCTCCTGTCCGGTGTGTCGCCGCCGCCTCGGATCTGGGTCGAGTCGCTGCCCGGCGACGACGACGCGGCCGCCGCGCTGCTCGACGAGCTCGCCCGGGTCTGAGCGTTCCGAGCCGTCACCGCACGCGTCTACCATCACCCTCATGTGCGGTCGCTACGCATCGAGCAGGAAGCCCGAGGACCTGATCGAGGAGTTCGAGGTCGTCGACCCGCGCCTGGAGAAGCCGCTCGACCCCGACTTCAACGTCGCGCCGACCAAGGAGGTCTACGCGGTGATGGAGCGGCCGCCGTCCAAGGACTCCGACGAGCCCGCCCAGCGGCAGCTCCGGACCCTGCGCTGGGGCCTGATCCCGTCGTGGGCCAAGGACCCGTCCATCGGCAACCGGATGATCAACGCGCGGATGGAGAGCGTGGCCGAGAAGCCGTCGTTCCGGCGCGCGTTCGCCGCCCGGCGGTGTCTGCTCCCGGCCGACGGCTACTTCGAGTGGTACCCCACCTCACAGAAGACCAAGGCCGGCAAGCCGGCGAAGCAGCCGTTCTTCATCCGCCC
>DASVED010000282.1:0-19038 GCA_036380775.1 Actinomycetes bacterium | reverse complement strand
AGCACCTTGATGAACGGCTTGGCGGCCTCGAGGCCCTGGGCGACGATCTCCTCGGTCGGAGCGGTCTTGCCGCCGTCCTTGATCAGCTGCCAGGCAACCATGGTGGCCTCGGCCTCGACCATCATGATCGCGACGTCGTCGCCCGCTATGCGGCCGGCGACGACCATGTCGAAGACTGCGGACTCGAGCTGCTCGTGGGTCGGGAACGCGACCCACTGGTCGTCGATCAGCGCGACCCGGGTGGCGCCGACCGGGCCGGAGAACGGCAGGCCGGAGAGCTGGGTGGACGCGGACGCGGCGTTGATCGCCACGACGTCGTACATGTCCTTGGGGTCCAGCGCCATCACCGTGATGACGACCTGGACCTCGTTGCGCAGGCCCTTCGCGAAGGTCGGGCGCAGCGGGCGGTCGATGAGCCGGCAGGTGAGGATCGCGTCCTCGGAGGGCCGGCCCTCGCGGCGGAAGAACGAGCCGGGGATCCGGCCGGCGGCGTACATCCGCTCCTCGACGTCCACCGTGAGGGGGAAGAAGTCGAGGTTCTCCTTGGGGTGCTTGCCGGCCGTGGTGGCCGACAGCAGCATGGTGTCGTCGTCGAGGTACGCGGCGACGGAGCCGGCCGCCTGGCGGGCGAGCCGCCCGGTCTCGAAGCGGACGGTGCGCTTGCCGAACGAGCCGTTGTCGATGACGGCGTCGGTGGAATGAACAGCGGTGTCGGTCTGACCCTGCTGTGTCATATGGGGTCACTCTCCTCTTTGTGGCAGGGAGAGCGGGTCGCGGCGCCGGTCTTCGATGGAAGCCTGCGGAGGGTCGTCGTCCGCGGGCCACTACCGAGGACCGGTACGCCGGGGCGAACCGCTCGTCCTCGTGTTGTGTTGCGGAACTAGCGGCGGAGGCCGAGCTTCTCGATCAGCGCGCGGTAGCGGTTGATGTCCTTGCTGGCCAGGTAGTTGAGCAGGCGGCGACGGCGGCCGACCAGGAGCAGGAGGCCACGACGCGAGTGGTGGTCGTGCTTGTGCTCCTTGAGGTGCTCGGTCAGGTCACTGATGCGACGCGAGAGCATCGCCACCTGGACCTCGGGCGAGCCGGTGTCGGCCTCGACGCGGCCGTGGTCGGCGATGATCTGGTTCTTCGTGGCGGTGTCGAGCGGCACAGCTCTCCCTGGGTCTCCGTGGTGAGCTCCGACCGGTATGGGTCACGGGCGGATCGAAAAGGCTCACGCCGTGCGTCACACGGCAGTTCGTCAGGCTACCAGCAGCGCCCGCGTCCGGCCGAATCAGCGCAGGTCAGCACCTACTGCCTGCCCACCGTCCGGCTCCGCTGGGTCGCCCCGGCCGGCCCGTACGGATAGTCGGCGGGTTGCGGGTCGCTGGCCGCGTCCAGCCGCTCGGTCTCGGCCGCGTCGAGGTGCAGCCCGGCCGCGGCCAGGTTGTCGCGCAGCTGCTCGGTGGTCCGGGCGCCCAGGATCACCGAGCTCACAGCGGGCCGGTCGTGCAGCCAGGCGAGGGCGACCCGGCCCATGGGGACGCCACGAGCCTCGGCGACCGACTGGAGGGTCTCGACGACCGCCCAGGTCCGGGGGCTGGCGGACCGCTTGTCGTAGGCCTCGACGCCGCGCCCGGGGTCCTCCCCGAGCCGGGTGGAGCCGGTGGGCCGCTGGTCGCGGGAGTACTTGCCGGTCAGCCAGCCGCCCCCGAGGGGTGACCAGGGCAGCAGGCCGAGCCCGGACTCCTCGCAGGCCGGCACGATCTCCCACTCGACCTCACGGGTCAACAGGTTGTACTGCGGCTGGAGAGTGACCGGCGCCGGCCAGCCCCACCGGTCGGCGACGCCGACGACCTTCTGCACCTGCCAACCGCTGTAGTTGGACAGGCCGAAGTGGCGGATCTTGCCGGCCCGCACGGCGTCGTCGACGAACCGCAGCGTCTCCTCCACCGGGGTGACCGGGTCCCAGGCGTGCGCCTGGTAGAGGTCGATCGTCTCGACCCGGAGCCGGCGCAGCGAGGCCTCGAGCGCCCGGTCGAGGTGGCGCCGGGACAGCCCGACGTCGTTCGGGTCGTCACCCGTGGCGAAGCGCGCCTTGGTGGCGAGGACGACTCGGTCTGTGACGTCGGCCGGCCGGTCGTCGAGCCAGCGGCCGATGATCTCCTCGGAGATGCCATCCGTTCCGTAGACGTCGGCGGTGTCGACGAGCGTCCCACCGGACTCCAGGAAGACGTCGAGCTGGTCGTGGCTGCCCGCCTCGTCTGTCTCGGTGCCGAACGTCATGGTCCCGAGGGCGTACGTCGACACGGCGCTGCCGCTTGAACCAAGGGTGCGGTACTCCATGCGAGCGACCCTACGGTGCCCGGCCGGCTACCCCCCCGGGCCACCCCTGCGCAGGGCGAGATAGGCGGACCGGACGCCGACGGCGCGCTCGAGCTCGTCGGTGATCTCGTGGAAGAACTGGTCGCGGTACGTCGAGTCGGTGACGGCGTAGACGGTGAAGTACAGCCCGGAGAACGCCGCCAGGAAGATGCTGACCTGCAGCAGCTCCTGGGAGAACCCGAGCCGGTCGGGCAGGAACGGCACGCCGTGCGGCGAGCCGTTCCCGACCCAGCTCCGGATGACGCTGTCCTGGACGGCCACCCGGCCGAAGGTCAGGAAGAAGACCCAGACCGAGCACGCCAGCAGCAGCACCTGCGACATCTGGGTGACGAGGAGGACGAGCAGCAGGTTGACCCGCTGCTTGCGGGCCAGCGGCTCGGCCCGCAGGTCATCCGGGAGGCCGTCGCGGCAGTGCTCGAGCGGCGTCCCGGTGACCGCCCGGCGTACGGCCTCGGGGTCGATCTCGTCGTTCACCGCGGCCACCTCCTCGGGGAGCCGCGCGACGAGGAACCCGACGGCGAGCGCCCCGAAGAAGGCGACCGCCAGCCACAGCACGGGGGTCGACAGCGACGACGACACCTGCCACACCTCGGTGTTGATGAACAGGAACGTCGTGAAGAGCAACAGCATCGGCAGGGCTCTGGTCACCAGGCGGAACAGCGAGCTGAGCTCCTGGAAGGTGCGCGCAAGCGCCCAGCGCGCGATGGGCAACGCGTCGAGCACCTCCGCCGCCGCGACCACGGCCAGCACGGTGACGTCCGCGAGCAGGACGGTCAGGACCAGCTCTGCGTCCTGCCGCAGGACGGCGACGGCGGCGGCGGGCCCGAGGGTGAACACCGCCACCTCGACCACACCGACGCGGCGAGGCCGTTCGAGCGCACGCTGCCTGCGGGCAAGGTTGGCCACCGCCCAGACGGCGACCAGACCGGCCAGCCCGAGCCCGGCGAAGAGCAGCCGCTCGGGCCAGGCGAGGTCGCTGGGGACCGCGACCACGAGGGACCCGAAGTACGCCAGGACGAGAACCGGCAGCGAGCGACCGCGCACGAGGTCGTCGACGGTGATGGTGCGGTCCTCGACGAAGAACGGCAGCCCCTGGCGGACGAACCAGCCCTCGATCTCGCGCACCTCGTCCCCGTGCGAGGTCGTCACGGTGCGCCGATGATCGTGCGGGCCTGCTCGACGTCGCGCGCCATCTGCGCCAGCAGCGGCTCGACGCCGCCGAACGTCTCGGTCGGGCGCAGACGCTCAGCGAACTCCACGCCGACCCGCTCGCCGTAGAGCTCCAGGTCGTCACGGTCCAGCGCGTAGGCCTCGACCCGGCGAACGGTGCCACCGAAGGTCGGGTTGGTCCCGATCGAGATCGCCGCCGGCAGGCGCTCGCCGTCGGCGCGGACCAGCCACCCCGCATAGACGCCGTCCGCCGGGATCGCGACGTCCGCGTCGAGAGCCAGGTTTGCCGTCGGGTAGCCGAGCTCACGACCGCGCTTGTCACCTTCCACCACCGGCCCCTCGACGCGGTGCGGGCGGCCGAGGGCAGCCCGGGCCGCCGCGACGTCGCCCTCGGCGAGGCACTGCCGGACGTACGTCGACGACCAGGTCGCAGAGTCGCCGGCCAGCGGCAGCGCGCGGACCGCGAACCCGTGGCGCTCGCCCGCATCGCGCAGCGTCGCGACGTTGCCGGCGGCCCGGTGCCCATAGCGGAAGTTCTCGCCGACGTGCACCTCCGTCGCGTGCAGGGCGTCGACCAGGACGACCTCGACGAACCGCGGTGGCTCCCAGAGCGACAGCTCCTTGGTGAACGGTAGGACGAGGACCGCTTCCACGCCGAGGTACTCGAGCAGGTCCAGCCGGCGGTCGAGTGCGGAGAGCCGCAGAGGTGCCGAGTCAGGGTGGATCACGGTCATCGGGTGCGGGTCGAACGTGGTGACCACCGGCGTCGCACCGAGCTCGTGGGCTCGGGCGACCACGCCGGCGACGACCTGCTGGTGGCCGCGGTGCACGCCGTCGAAGTTGCCGATCGTCACGACCGAGCGGTCGACTCCGCCCTGCGCCGCGACGTCGTCGACCCCGCGCCACACCCGCATGCACGACCTCCCTCTCCCCGAGCGCGCGCCAGCCTAGGGCCCTGCCCATAGGCAGCCGGGACCGCGCCGGTGTGACCGCGCGGCACGGGGAGCGACCAAGCTGGGTCAGAACGGCGGGACGTCGAGGGTCGGCGGGTCCGGGTCGTCGGGGACATCCGCTCGTTCGGGTGCCTGCTGGATGAGCCCGGGGTGGTCGAGGACCGGCTCGGCCGGCCGGTAGTACCGCCGTCCGGAGGGCAAGGTGATCCACACTCCGCCGTACTCGTCGGCCTCGACTTGGGTGTCGGTCAGTGTCTTGACCCGATGATCAGTCCTGCACCGCGGCTCGAGGTTGTCCGGGCTCGTCGGCCCTACGGGATGCGGGATGCGGTGGTCGATGTCGCACCGCTCGGCCGGCATCCGGCAGCCGATCCCGCGGCAGGTCCTGTCCCGGGCGATGACCGCGTCGCGGATGTCCTGCGGCGGTTCGTAGGTCGAGGCGGACATGTCGAGGAGCCGCCCGGTGCGCGGGTCGGTGACCAGTCGACGCCAGGTGCCATCGGCGGCGATCTTGCGGGCAACGTCAGCCGTGACCGGACCGATCCCGGCCAGCTCACCCGGCTGGTCGTCGGCGCCGAGCAACGTCGCGAGTGACACGACGACGTCAATGGTGGGCCGGCGGCCGTGGCGTCGCGGGAGCTCCTCGAGCGCCAGCCCGCATGCCCCCAGGTCGGCGAGCACGTCGGATCGGCACTGGTCGAGAGTGCGCACGGGCCCTCCCGCACGGATGTCGGCCGCCTTCGACTGCTGGGCCTTCCCGGTCAGCCAGAGATAGGCGCCCTCCACCTCCTCGATCGGCCCCAGCCACTCGAGCCGCCCCATCCCGTCGGGCAACGCCTCGCGCCACACACCCCGGTCGAGCACCTTGGCCTGACGGCGCTCTTCTGCCGCGGCCGGGTCGACAGAGATCAGCGCCCGGCGCAGGCAGGCACGCAGCTGGGCGGCAGTCTGGCCGGGCGCTCGGCCGATCACCCGCGCCTCGACGGCCGCCGCGGTCCGGTCGCTGACGCCACTCACGGTGTCGGCGACCGCGCGGGCCTTGGTCAGGTCGATCCGACCGGCCGCGAGCGCCAGCCTCGTCAGAGGCAGTCTCTTCAGCGACCGGGCAAGCCCGACGCGCAGCATCGCCGCGGCCGGCGACAGCGACAGCCCGGCGCCCAGCTCGGTGGCCGCCATCTCCTCGCGACCCACCTGGTGGTCCCCCGGTCCGACTCCGGCGAACTCGCCCACCCGATCGGTGAGCGCGCTGGTCGCCGCCGCCTCGGTGGCCGCCGCCCACGACGCAAGCCGAGCCGCTCCGGCCGCGACCTCCACCAGCACGCGGGCCGGCACATCCGCCAGGCACACCGTGTTCAACAGGGCGGCCAGCCGCGGGCCGGCAGGAGTCTCGTCCACCAGCGCCGGCGGCGGCCAGTCGGCATCCAGCTCGGCGAGCACCGCCGTCCGCGTGCGGAAGTCCCACTCGTTGGCCCGTGCGTCGAGAGTCAGGTCGTCCGCGGTGTGGCCGGCTCCAGCGGTCCGGCCGCCGTCAGCCCTCGGGCTCACCGTTTCCGTGGCCACCGTGCACACCTCCTTCGAGCCATCTCGAACATCTGTTCGAAGACTATCGCGGGGGTGCGACAAGGACAGCGGGCCGTCCACAACCGGCGGTCACGGTGGCCGCCGGGGTTGGCGACCCGTCAGGTGACGGTCGCCCTCTGGGCGTACCGGGGGTCGCGCTCCTCCCCCGCCTCGACGACGGCGACGATCTGCTCGACCCCACGCACCACGTCGACGTGGCGCAAGTACAGCGGCGCGAACCCCAGTCGCACCACGTCCGGCTCGCGGTAGTCACCCACGACGTCGCGCGCCAGGAGGGCCTGCACGACGCCGTAGGCCGCCGAGTGCCGCAGCGACACCTGGCTGCCCCGCTCGGCGTCCGTCCGGGGGGTGACCGCCTCGAAGCCGAGCGGCGCGAGCACGTCGTCGACGAGGGTCAGGAACAGCGACGTCAGGGACAGGCTCTTGGCGCGGACAGCGTCCATCGACAGCCCGTCGAACGCGTCGAGCGCGGCCTCCAGGGCGAGCAGCGACAGCATCGGCGGCGTGCCGTTGCGCATCCGGTCGATGCCGGGCGCCGGCTCGTACGTGCCCTCCATGGCGAACGGCCGCGCGTGCCCGGTCCACCCGGTCAGCGGCGACCGGACCGTCTCGTGGTGGCGACGGGCAACCATGACGTACGCAGGGGAGCCCGGCCCGCCGTTCAGGTACTTGTAGGTGCAGCCGACCGCCAGGTCGACGTCGCAGCCGCCGAGGTCGACCGGCAGGGCACCGGCCGAGTGCGACAGGTCCCACACCGCGAGCGCGCCCGCGTCGTGCACGGACGCCGTGACGCCGGCCATGTCGTGGGCCCGACCGGTCCGGTAGTCGACGTGGGAGAAGCTCACGACCGCCACGTCGTCGTCCAGGACCGCGCCGACGTCCCCCGGCTCCACGCGCACCACCCGCAGGCCCAGCAGCTCGCCCACCGAGTCGGCGATGTAGAGGTCGGCCGGGAAGTTGCCCGGTTCGATGACCAGGGTGTCGCGCCCGGGCCGCATCCGCGCGGCGGCGACCAGCACCTTGAAGAGGTTCGCCGAGGTCGAGTCGGCGACCAGCACCTCGTCGTCGTCCGCACCGACCAGGCGCGCGATCCGGGCACCGACCCGCCGGGGGGCGTCCCACCAGTCGTGCACGTTCCACGCCGTGATGAGGTCGCGCCCCCACTGCCGCTCGACGACGTCACGGACCACGTCCGGCACCGCGGCCGGCAACGGGCCCAGCGAGTTGCCGTTGAGATAGACCATCCCGTCCGGCAGCACGAAGCGGTCCCGTGCCACCGCGAGAGGATCGTCGGCGTCGAGCCGAGCGGCGCGGTCGAGGGCGTCAGCCAGGTCCACCCCGGCACCCTAGGCCGTGCCAGCATGTGCCCGTGCCGAGGCAACCGGTCCAGGTCCGCACCGTCGCCGCAGGCGAGCCGGGGTGGGACGACTTCGTGCGACTCCTCGACGACTATCGGGCCCACTACGGGCGGGCTCGCGACCCCGTCGGCCTCCGGCGCTGGCTGGGACAGGCGGCGGTGCCGGCCCGGGTCCGGTGCTACCTCGCCGAGGTGGCTGCTGACGACGGCGTCGGCCGGCCAGCCGCAGTCGGCATGGCACTGGTCGGCCCGTCACCGGCAACGATGACCTTGAGCGAGCTGTGGTCACTGCGCGACCTGTTCGTCGACGCCGACCACCGCGGTGCGGGGGTCGGCCGGGCCCTCGTCGGTCGCGTGCGCGACGACGCGTCGGCGGCCGGGGCGAGCCGGCTCGTGCTGCAGACCGAGCACGACAACACGGTGGCGCTGTCGCTCTACCGCAGCCTCGGCTTCAGCGACCAGCACGGCTACGTCCCGCTGTCACTGGCCCTGTGAGCGAGCCGGAGCGCCTGGGGCGAGCACCGTACGTCGTTGCCGGCGCGGTCATCGTGGGGACCGGCCCAGGCTCTGGCTGGGCGTCGGCCTGGCCCTCGGCGTCGGCCTGCAGAACAAGCACCTCGTCGCCTTCCTGGCCACCGGGCTCGTCGTCGGGATAGCCGTCACCCCGGGGCTGCGCCACCACCTCCGGTCGCCGTGGGCGTGGGCCGGCGCCGTCATCGCGCTGGCCTGCTGGCTGCCGAACCTCGCCTGGCAGGCGAGCCACGGCTGGCCGCAGCTCGAGCTTGCCGGAGACATCCGCGACGAGTACCGCACGGTCGGCGGCACGGCGGAGCTCGTCGGGTTCCAGGTCCTCATGATCAACCCGCTGGGCGCCGTCCTCGTGGCCGTCGGTCTCGTCGCCGGGCTCCGGCGGCCGGACTGGCGCTGGTTCCGGCCCGTTCCCGTCGCGTACCTGCTGCTGCTGGTCGGCTTCGTCGTGACCGGAGGGAAGAACTACTACCCGCTCGGGCTCCTTCCTCCGCTCGCCGCAGCCGGGTCGGTCGTGCTGGCGGCGCGCTGGACGACGTACCGCCGGAGGCTGTTCACCGTCGCCGTCGCGGTCACCGCCCTGTTCCCCGTGCCCGCCCTCTTGCCGGTGCTGCCCGCGCAGACGTTCGGCGACACGTTCTGGACGGCACTCAACGAGGACCAGCTGGAGACGATCGGCTGGCCGCGCGTCGTCGCCCAGGTGAAGGCCGTCGTCACCGACCTGCCGGTGGATGACCGGCGGTCGGCCGTGGTCGTCACGCAGAACTACGGCCAGGCCGGTGCCTTGCAGTGGTACGGCGCGACGCCACGGGTCTTCAGCGGCCACAACGGCTTCGGCGACTGGGGTCCGCCGTCGTCCGACGGGCCGGTCGTCTACGTCGGGTTCGCGCCACCGGACCCGGCCGCCCTCACCGGGTGCCGGAGGGCGGCGACGCTGGACACCGGGGTGGACAACGAGGAGGACAGCAACGCCGTGTGGGTCTGCGACGGGCCGACCATGTCCTGGGAGCACACCTGGCGACTGGTGCGGCACCTGTCGGCCTGGGCTCCAGGGGTCTGCCCTCAGACGAAGACGGCGACGGCCTTCGTCGTGTCGCCCCGGTCCTCGACCAGCGCCAGGAACCGTCCGTCGGGAGCGAAGACGGCGACCGGGCCGGTCACTCCGGCGGCAGGCAGCGCCCCGCCGTGAGAGACGGTGGTCGCCGCCGCCGCGTCGACATCCCGGGTCGGGAACGCGGCGCGCGCGGCCGCGGCGATGGGCATCAGCACGAAGTCGTCCGCGAGCTCGTCGAGGGTGTGGGCCGCCTCGAGGCCGTACGGACCCACTCTGGTGCGCCGGAGCATCGTGAGGTGACCGCCGACGCCGAGCCCCTCACCGAGGTCACGGGCCAGTGCGCGGACGTAGGTGCCGCTCGAGCAGGTGACGCTGACATCGACGTCGACGACTCCCCGCGCGCGACGGATCGCGCGGACCGAGAAGTCGCTCACCGTGACCCGGCGGGCGGCGAGCTCGACGTCCTCGCCCGCCCGCACCCTCTTGTAGGACCGCTGCCCGTCGACCTTGACGGCACTGACGGAGGACGGCACCTGCTCGATGTCGCCGGTGAGGGCCGCCACGCCGGCCAGCACCGCGTCGGCACTCACGTCGTCGGCCGCCACGGTAGCGACGACGTCGCCCTCGGCGTCGTCGGTCACCGTGGCGACGCCCAGCCGGATGGACGCGTCGTAGGCCTTCTCGGTGAGGGTCAGGTGACCGAGCAGCCGGGTCGCTCGGTTGACCCCGACCACCAGCACGCCGGTCGCCATCGGGTCGAGCGTCCCGGCGTGCCCGACCTTGCGGGTGCCTGCGAGGCGGCGGACCCGCGCGACGACGTCGTGGGACGTGAGCCCCGAGGGCTTGTCGACGACGACCAGGCCGTCAGCGGTCGGACTCATCGGCCCTGTCGTCGGCCCCGGTGGCACCATGGGCTTCGTCGTCATCGTCCTCGATCTCGACGCGGGGCGCCTTGTACGGGTCGGCCTCCCCCGCGTACGTCGCGCCGGCCGCTGCCCGGTGCACCTCGGCGTCCGACGCGGCGACCCGGGCCAGCAGGTCCTCGATGTGCGCCGCGTTCTCGGGCATGGCGTCCTCGATGAACGTCAGGGTCGGGGTCAGACGGACGCCGGTCTGCTTCCCGACCTCGGCCCGGAGCACCCCGCGCGCACTCTCCAGCGCCGCTGCCGTGGCCGCCCGGTCGGTCTCGTCACCGAGGACGGTGTAGAAGACGGTGGACTGCTGGAGGTCGCCGGTCACCCGGCAGTCGGTGATCGTGATGAACCCGAGGCGTGGGTCCTTGACCCGCATCTCGAGCGTCTCGGCGACCACCACCTTGATCCGGTCGGCCAGCTTGCGCGCACGCGCTGCATCAACCACGGCTACTCGTCCTCCTGCTCGTCGATCAGGTCGTCGGTGCTGCTGAGCACCTGCCTCTTGGCCGAGAGCAGGTCCATCTCCGGGCGGGCCGCCACCAACCGCTCGCACGCGTCGAGCACGTCGACGCAGTGCGCGCGGTCGGCGGCGACGACCGCGACACCGACGAGAGCGCGGCGGTGCAGGTCGAGGTGACCTGCCTCCGCCGCGCTCACGTCGTACTTGCGGCGCAGCTCGGAGACCAGTCGCCGTACGAGCGAGCGCTTCTGCTTCAGGCTCCGGACATCCCCGAGCAGCACATCGAACGCGACGCTGCCAGTGAACACTTCAGCACACGTTCCTTAGCCGCTGGGTCAGGCCCTGGCCTTCTCCCGCATCTCGAAGGTCTCGATCACGTCGTCGACCTTGATGTCGTTGAACGACCCCAGGCCGATACCGCACTCGTAGCCCTCGCGGACCTCGGTCGCGTCGTCCTTGAAGCGCTTGAGCGACTCGACCGTGAGGTTGTCGGCGACGACGGCACCGTCGCGGACCAGGCGTGCCTTGGCGTTGCGGCGGATCTCGCCGCTGCGCACGAGGCAACCCGCGATGTTGCCGAACTTGCTCGACCGGAACACCTCGCGGACCTCCGCGGTGCCGAGCTGCGCCTCCTCGTACTCGGGCTTGAGCATGCCCTTGAGCGCGGCCTCGACCTCGTCGATCGCCTGGTAGATGACCGAGTAGTAGCGGACGTCGACACCCTCGCGGTCGATCAGGTCACCGACCCGCTCGGCCGGCCGCACGTTGAAGCCGATGATGACGGCCTCCGACGCGACGGCCAGGTTGACGTCGTTCTGCGTGATGGCACCGACCCCGCGGTCGATGACGCGCAGCTCGACCTCCTCGCCGACCTCGATGCCCAGCAGGGCGTCCTCGAGCGCCTCGACCGACCCAGAGCCGTCGCCCTTGAGGATGAGGTTGAGCGTGTCGACCTTGCTCTGCTCGAGCCAGTCCTCCAGCGAGACCCGCTTGCGGGCCTTCGCCAGCGCGGCGTTGCGCTGCATCGCCTGACGCTTCTCGGCGATCTGGCGGGCGATCCGGTCCTCGTCGGCGACGAGGAACTTGTCGCCGGCCCCGGGCACCGAGGTGAACCCGAGCACCTGGACCGGGCGCGACGGGAGCGCGACGTCGAGGTTGTCGCCGTGCTCGTCGAGCATGGCGCGCACGCGACCGTAGGCGTCGCCGGCAACGATCGAGTCGCCGACCGCGAGCGTGCCGCGCTGGACCAGGACCGTCGCGACCGGACCTCGACCGCGGTCGAGGTGGGCCTCGATCGCGACACCGCGGGCTGGTGCGTCGGCCACCGCGCGAAGGTCGAGCGCGGCGTCCGCGGTGAGCAGGATCGACTCGAGCAGCTGCGGGATGTTGGTGCCCTGCTTGGCCGACACGTCGACGAAGATCGTCTCGCCGCCGTACTCCTCGGCCACCAGGTTGTACTCCGTCAGCTGCTGGCGGATCTTGTCCGGGTTGGCACCCTCGGTGTCGATCTTGTTGATCGCCACCACGATCGGCACGTCGGCCGCCTGGGCGTGGTTCAGCGCCTCGATCGTCTGCGGCATGACGCCGTCGTCGGCCGCCACCACCAGCACCGCGATGTCGGTCACCTTGGCACCGCGGGCACGCATGGCCGTGAAGGCCTCGTGACCGGGGGTGTCGATGAAGGTGATCGCGCGATCCGCGCCCTCGTGGGTGGTGTGCACCTGGTAGGCGCCGATCGACTGGGTGATGCCGCCGGCCTCGCCCGAGAGGACGTCGGTCTTGCGGATCGCGTCCAGGAGCCGGGTCTTTCCGTGGTCGACGTGACCCATGACGGTGACGACCGGGGGCCGGGCGACGAGGTCGTCCTCGTCCCAGTCCTCACCGAGGAAGTCGATGTCGAACGACTCGAGCAGCTCGCGGTCCTCGTCCTCGGGGCTGACGACCTGCACCTGGTAGCCGAGCTCGGCCCCCAGGAGCTGGAAGGTGTCCTCGTCGAGGGACTGGGTCGCCGTGGCCATCTCACCGAGGTGGAACAGCACCGTGACCAACGAGGCGGGGTTGGCGTCGATCTTCTCGGCGAAGTCGGTCAGCGACGAGCCGCGGGCCAGCCGGACGATGGTCGAGCCGTCGCCGCGCGGGACCTGCACGCCGCCGATCGACGGCGCCGCCATGTTGTCGAACTCCTGACGGCGCTGCTTCTTCGACTTGCGCTGACGACCGCGCGGCCCACCGGGACGCCCGAAGGCACCCGCCGTGCCGCCACGACGGGGACCGCCGCCGCGGCCGCCGAAGCCGCCGCCACCGGGGCGACCGCCACCGGGGGCACCGCCGTAGCCACCGCCACCGCCGCCTCCACCGGCGCCGGGACGGCCGGCACCACCGGGCGCGCCAGGGCGGCCGCGGCCGGCCGGGGCGCCTGGACGTCCGCCGGGCCCGCCGCCGGGCCGGGCGACGCCGGGCGCCGGGCGGGTCGGCATCATGCCGGGGTTGGGACGCGACCCACCGGGGCCGGCGCTGCCGCCCGGTCGGGGTGCGCCACCGGGACGGGGCATGCCGGTCGAGCCACCGGGACGGGGCATGCCGGTCGAGCCACCGGTGGAGTACGGGTTGTTGCCCGGGCGGGGTGCCGCCGCGCGGCCCATGCCGCTCGAGCCGCCCGAGGTGAAGGGGTTGTTGCCGGGGCGCGGTCCGGCCGGACGGGGGCCGGGGCCGCCGGGGGCAGCCGGGCGTGACGGCGCCGCGGTGCCGTCAGCAGCGGGTGCCTCGGGGGCGGGAGCCTGGGCGGCTGCCGGGCGCGGCGCGGGTGTGGGGGCAGCCGGGACGTCCGGTGCAGGGGCAACCGGCGCGGCGGGTGCCGCGGCGGCGGGCGCCTCGGGCTCGGAGATCGGAGCCGGCGCGGGGGCAGCCGGCGCGGCCGGGGCTGCGGGGGTTGCCGCCTTCTTGGCGGCGGCCTTCTTGGCGGGAGCCTTCTCCGGTGCCGGCGCCGCGGCCGGCATGGCGTCCCTGAGCTTGCGTACGACGGGCGGCTCGACGGTCGACGAGGCCGACCGGACGAACTCCCCCATCTCTGTGAGCTTGGCCATGACGGCCTTGCTCTCGACACCGAGCTCCTTGGCGAGCTCGTAGACCCGGACCTTTGCCACAACTCTCCTGTCTCGGTCCGGACCGGTGTCTTCCGGCGTACGGACCGTCGTTACTGCACGGGGGCACTCATCGGTGCGTGCTCATCGGGTGCTCATCAGCGTCTCGACTCGCTTCCGGACTGGACGGTGTACTGAACCTGCCAACGACCGCGGCGCGTGGTCCACCTGCGCCATGGCGCCGTGGTGTGCGGTGATCTGCTCGCGGTCCTGGTCATCCTAACGCGTCGGGTGCCACGGCGCCTCCCGGCGCCGTCCGCCCCAGCCTGCGTCAGACGCCCAGGGCCTCGCGGATCGCGGTGTCGTCGAGGGGGCCCGGCACGCGCAGCGCACGCGGGAAGGCCCTCCGGCGCGTGGCGAGCTCGAGGCAGCCGCGGTCCCGGTGCAGATGGGCGCCCCGGCCGGGCATCCGTCGCCCGACGTCCGGGACGAGGGCGCCGGACCGCGCGACCACACGGAGCAGCTCGGACGCGTCGGCCCGCTCGCGGCACCCGACGCAGGTACGAACCGGCGCGCTCAGGCGGGGCTCTCGGCGTCGTCCGGCGCCGGAGCGGGCGGCGGGGTGCGCTCGACGTCGGGCCGGATGTCGATCCGCCAGCCGGTGAGCCGCGCGGCGAGGCGGGCGTTCTGGCCCTCCTTGCCGATGGCCAGCGAGAGCTGGTAGTCGGGCACGACGATCCGCGCCGCGCGGGCCGCGGGGTCGACGATCTCGACGTGGTTGACCCGCGCCGGCTGCAGCGCCTGTGCCAGGAAGGTCGCCGGGTCCTCGGACCAGTCGACGATGTCGATCTTCTCGCCGTGCAGCTCGGCCATCACGGCGCGGGCCCGGGCGCCCATCGGGCCGATGCAGGACCCCTTGGCGTTGACGCCGGGTCGTGTCGACCGTACGGCGATCTTGGTGCGGTGGCCGGCCTCCCGGGCCACCGCCTTGATCTCCACCGTGCCGTCGGCGATCTCCGGCACCTCGAGGGCGAACAGCTTGCGCACCAGGTTGGGGTGCGTGCGCGAGAGCGTGATGGACGGCCCGCGCATCCCCTTGCGCACCTGCACGACGTAGCAGCGCAACCGCTCGCCGTGCCGGTAGGTCTCGCCCGGCACCTGCTCCGGCGGCGGCAGGACCGCCTCGATGCGGCCCAGGTCGACGTAGACGTTGCGCTGGTCCTTGCCCTGCTGGATGACCCCCGAGACGATGTCGCCCTCCTTGCCGGCGAACTCCCCGAACGTCTGCTCGTCCTCGGCGTCGCGCAGCCGCTGGAGGATGACCTGCTTGGCGGTCGTCGCGGCGATCCGGCCGAATCCGGTGGGAGTGTCGTCCCACTCGCGGAGGATGTTGTTGTCGTCGTCGGTCTCTGCCGCCCAGACGGTGACGTGACCGCTCTTGCGGTCGAGCTCGACGCGGGCCACCGGCTGGTGCCCCTCGGTGCGCTGGTAGGCGATCAGCAGCGCCGACTCGATGGCCTCGACGAGCATGGAGAAGGAGATCTCCTTCTCCCGCTCGAGCGCACGCAGAGCGCTCATGTCGATGTCCATCGCTCAGCCCTCCTCGGTGCGCCGGTTGAACTCCACCTGGACCCGGCCCTCGGTCACCTCGGCCCAGGTCAGGCGGGTGTCCGTGCCGTCGACATCCAGTGAGACTGCCTGCTCGTCGACAGCCGTGACGCGACCCGTGGTGCTACCGCCTCCTGACAACCCCGCTGTGACCAGTCTGCCGGTGGCCCGGCGCCAGTGCCGCGGATCGGTCAGCGGGCGGTCGACGCCCGGAGATGTCACTTCGAGTACGTAGGGCAGGCCACCCATCACGTCGCTGTCGTCGAGCGACCGGGACACCGCGGAGCTCACCTGGGCGACCGTGTCGAGACCGACGCCGCCGTCCTGGTCGACCACGACGCGCAGCAGTCGACGCTTGCCGGCGGGGGTCACGACGACGTCCTCGAGGTCAAGCCCCTGGTCGGCGACGACCGGTGCCAACAGGTGGAGGAGGGAGTCGCGGTCCGCTGCTCGTGCCACCTCGGACCTCCCTGCTCTGCTGTTGTCGTGCCGGTCCCCCGACGATAGCGGTCGGACCGGTGCGGTCCCGCATGGGATCATCGCCGGATGACGCGGCGGGGGTCACGGCCACCCGGCCGTCGCGAGGTCCTTGCCGCCGGTGCCGCCGGTGCCGCCGGCGGCGCGCTGGCCCTGGCCGGCGGGCTCGCCGGCTGCCTGCCCGGCGCCGACCGGTCGCCGCCACACCCGCCCGACCCGGAGCTGCGCCGCCGGGACCGCGTCGCGGCCGAGGTGTCGGCGCTGGCCGCGCACTACGACGCGGTCGTCGCGCGGTTCCCGCGGGCGGCGGCCGAGCTGTCCACGCTGGCGGCCGAGCACCTGGCCCACGCCGACGCGCTGCGGGGTCCGCGGACCGCCCGGCCGTCGGCGTCCGCGTCGCCACCCTCGGCACCGCCCGACCCCGCCCCGGTCCCCGACACGTTGCCTGCGGCCGTGGCCGACCTGGCCGCCGCGGAGCGCACGGCCTCGAGACGCCGCAACCGCCAGTCCGCCGAGGCGTCGCCGGAGCTGGCCCGGCTGCTCGCGTCCATCGCCGCCTGCGAGGCGGCCCACGCCGCGCTGCTGGACACCCGTCGATGACCAGGCCACCGCCCGCCGTCGCGGTCCTGCAGGCCGCCCTGGCCGCTGAGCACGCGGTCGTCTTCGGGTACGGCGTGGCCGGCGCCCGCCTGTCCGGCGATGCCCGGCGCCGAGCCCAGCGGGGCTACGACGCGCACCGCGCCCGGCGCGACGAGCTGGCAGCACTGCTGGTCGAACGTGCAGCCGAGCCGGAGCCTCCGGCCGCGTCCTACGCCCTGCCCCGGCCGGTCGAGGACGCGCGGGACGCCGTGGAGCTGCTCACCCTCCTCGAGGAGCGGCTGGCGGCTGTCTGGGCCGACGCCGTGCTGGAGCTGCGAGGTGACCTGCGCGGGCTCGCCACAGGCGGA
This sequence comes from Actinomycetes bacterium, assembly GCA_036380775.1. Lineage (GTDB taxonomy): Bacteria > Actinomycetota > Actinomycetes > JACCUZ01 > JACCUZ01 > DASVED01. The sequence continues at coordinate 2,545 of DASVED010000282.1, read as the reverse complement.
CTGCGGGACGCGGCGGTCGCGGCTGCGCTGTGGCGGCGCGGCAGCGTGCCGTTCCCGGGCCTCGCCGAGCGAGCGCAGCAGTAGTCAGCCGAGGGCGCGCAGGGGTGCCACCACGGTGCCCCGCCAGTGCGCCAGCCAGGCGGTGAACTCCTCGCCGGGCAGCGGTCTGCTCAGCCAGTAGCCCTGCGCGACGTCACACCCGAGCTGCTGCAGACGCCGCCACGTCGCCTCGTCCTCGACACCCTCGGCGACGACCGACCTGCCCAACCGGTGTCCCAGGTCGACCACGGCTCCCACGATGGCGAAGCCGTCGGCTCCCTCCTCGGCCGGCCGCAGGAAGGACCTGTCGATCTTCACCTCGGAGACCGGGAGCCGCTGCAGGTAGGACAGCGAGGAGTACCCCGTGCCCAGGTCGTCGATGGAGAGGTGGACGCCCAAGGACTTGAGCCGCTGCATGGCCTCGATGGCTCGCTCCGGGTCGGCCATCAGGCTCGACTCGGTGATCTCGAGCGTGACCGCCGAGGCGGGGACCTCGACGGCCGCGATCGCTCGAGCGACCTCGTCGACGAAGGACGGGTCGAGGAGGCTGCGCGGTGAGATGTTGACCGCGACACCGAGCGCCCGGCCGGACCGTCGCCAGCCGGCGCAGGCGTCGAGGGACTGGCGCAGGACCGCCAGCGTGAGCGGTGTGACCAGGCCGCTGTGCTCGGCCACGGGGACGAACTCGTCCGGCCCGACGAGACCGCGCTCCGGGTGGTTCCACCGGACCAGGGCCTCGGCCCCCGTCACCTGCCCGTCCCGCAGGCGGACCTTCGGCTGGAAGTGGACGGTGAGCTCGCCCCTGGTGATCGCGTCCTTCAGCTCGGTGAGCAGCGTGAGCTGTTGAGGGCTGCGGACCTCGAGCTCGGTGCGGTAGGTCTCCACGCCGGTCCGCCGGGTCTTGGCCGCGTGCATCGCGATGTCGGCCCATCGCAGCAGGTCGCTGGCGTCGCAGGGGTGGGCGGCCACCGCCACCCCGAGGCTGGCCTCGACGGTCACCAGCAGCTCGTCGAGCTGGAAGGGAACGGCGAAGGCACGCCGCACCATGGTGACGACCGATGCGGTCGTCTCGTCGTCACAGCCGACCAGCCCGACGGCGTACTCGTCGCCTCCGAGCCGAGCCACGACGGCATCGCTGGGGGCGGTGCGCGCCAGCCGGTCGGCCACCATCCGGAGCAAGGCGTCCCCGGTGTGGTGGCCGAGCGTGTCGTTGATGTCGTTGAACCGGTCCAGGTCGAGCAGGATGACCGTCGCGGGGGCACCGGACGCGAGCGGGCCTGCGAAGTGCTCCTCGAGGTAGCGACGGTTGGGCAGCCCGGTCAGGTCGTCGTGCAGTGACCGCCGCAGCTGGTCCTGGGCGTGCTCCCGGATGAGGTCGGCGCGGCGCGCGTTGCGCAGCGTGACACTGAGGTGGTTGCCGAGCGCCATGAGCTCGCGCACGTCGCTGGTCCCGAACGTCTCGACGTCTCCCAGCCGGTCAGCTACCAGCAGGGTCCCGAGGATCTGCCCGTCACCTTGCAGCGGCATGGCCACGGCGTCGCGCAGGCCGGTCGACCGCAGCGCCCGCGTGAGAGCGCGCTCCCCGCCACGTCGACGGACGAGAACCGCCCCTCCCGCCAGCCACGGGTCGAGGGCGCGAGCGAGTCCCGGACCGTCATCGGTCGTCACGGTTCCGTCGTAGCGCGCGACCCACCGTCGGTGCCCGCCGGCGAACTCCTCGGTGAGCACCAGCTCGACGAGGTCACCCTTGAGGGTCCTGGTGATCCAGGTCAGCGCCGCCTGCGCCGCGGAGTCGACGTCGAGCTGGGCGCCGATCTCGCCGGTGAACTTGCCCAGGGCCTCGAGGCTCTCGGTGCGCCGGCGCAGCCGGTTGTGCGACCGCTGGGCGAAGAACATGACGCCGACGACGGCGCCGACGGTCCAGAGCGCTCGCCAGTCGACGGTCACGACGTAGACGATCACCAAGGCCGCACTGGCGTTCACCAGGGAGACGACCGGGTTCGCCTCCGAGACGAGGTCAGCCGGGCGCGGTCTGGTCCCGGCGTCGACGGACATCACGAGGGAGATCAGCAGGGTGCCGAGCAGGTCCACGACGACGGCCACGACACCGGCTGCCAGCCAGGCGGCCGGGCCGAGGTCACCCGAGCTGCCGGCGATGAGCTGCCAGAGGATGACCGCGAGCGAGGCCTCGACCGTGAACCAGGCCAGGTTGAAGACGAGCTTGCGCAGGCTTCGGCGGTTGCGCCAGGCCAGTGGCGCCGCTGCACCGAGGACCCGGACCACGACGTACTCGGTGGGTGTCAGGAAGAACAGGCCCGCCACGAGGGGGATCTCGCTGAGGGTGAGGGTGTAGGCGCTGCGCCCGGTCGGGATGTGCACGACCGCGACCTCGGCCAGGGCGAAGCCGGCGAGGAGGGCGACGACGACCGCCGCCAGCGGAACGCGATCGGCCAGCAGCGGGGCAGCGTCCAGCCGCGAGACCACCGTGAGCTGCAGGCCGACGCCC
>DASVED010000281.1:0-3717 GCA_036380775.1 Actinomycetes bacterium | reverse complement strand
TGAGCAGGAGGACGAGTCCGGCGACCGGGATCACCAGCGCCAGCCAGAGAAACAACGACGACGGCCCCGACGTGGACCCCCGGGGTTCCATCCCTTGATCATGCACGGCGAGACGACGCCGCTCAATGGCCCAGCGTGGTGGCGCTCCGGGCGTTGTCGTTGCCGCCCGCACAGCGGGCCGCGAGGGCTGGTTTCAGGCGTTCTACTTCCCGTTGCCGCGACGGTGGGTCGGCGGCGTAGGTCTTGACGTGACAGATATGACCGAGGCGCGGGAGGAGCTGATGCGGTCGCGCCAACGCCTGGTGGCTGCAGGTGACGAGGCGCGCCGGCGCATCGAGCGGGACCTGCACGACGGCGTGCAGCAGCGGCTCATCGTCCAGCTGCTCCGGCTGCGCGCCGTGCACCAGCGACTGGAGAAGGACCCGGCTGCGGCGTCGGGGATGCTGGAGGCCACCGTGGCCGACCTCGAGGACGCCGTCGACGAGCTCCGCGAGCTGGCGCGCGGCATCCACCCCAGCACCTTGACCCGGGCAGGCCTTGGCCCGGCGTTGAGCGGTCTCGCCTCCCGCGCGGGCATTCCCGTGCGTCTCCGGTGCGCGGTCGAGGGCCGGCTGCCCGAGGCCGTCGAAGTGGCCACGTACTTCGTCTGCTCGGAGTCGCTGACAAACATCGCCAAGCACGCCAAGGCGACGACCGCCGAGGTATCTGTCGATGTCACCGCCTGCGCCGTCGTGGACGTGGTCTCTGACAACGGTGTGGGTGGCGGTGAGGTCCAGCGAGGCGGTGGCCTGGAGGGCCTGCGCGACCGCGTCGAGGCACTCGGCGGCAGTCTCGACGTCTCCTCGTCGGCTGGCGCCGGCACCACGCTCCGGGCCTCCATACCCCTCGACGGACCGCTGGGCTCGGACCCGGCCTAGACCACGCGCGACAGTCACCAGAACGCCTGCGGGCGATGATGACGCGGCCTACCGTTTCCCCTGAGCGGGGAGGGGCGCCTCCGAGATGAGGATCGCGGGGCTGGACGGGCTGCGAGCGATCGCCGTCACCGGCGTGCTGCTCTATCACGGCGGCCTGGACGCGGTGCCCGCCGGCTTCCTCGGGGTGGACCTCTTCTTCGTCATCAGCGGCTTCCTCATCACCACGCTGTTGCTCTCGGAGGCAACACGGTGCGGGGGCGAGATCGATGTCGTCGCGTTCTGGGGCCGGAGGGTACGTCGGCTGCTTCCCGGCCTGGCACTCGTGACCGCCGCCACCCTGGTGGTCTTCACGACGGTGCCGTCGATCGCCGATACGGCTGGGCTCGGTCGCGAAGCTGGGGCAGCTCTGCTCTATGTCGCGAACTGGCATTTCCTCGTCACCGGCGATGGCTACTTCGAGCAGCTCGCGCTCCCGTCGCCTCTGCTGCACACGTGGTCGCTGGCCATCGAAGAGCAGTTCTACGTTCTCTGGCCGCTGCTCCTGTTGCTGGCTCTCAGGCTGCGAGCGCCCCGCTGGGCGCAGGCGGTGGTCGTGGCGGCCGCAGCAGTGGCCTCGGCAGTGTGGATGGCCCGACTCGTTGGCGCGGGAGTCGACACCGATCGGGTGTACTACGGCACCGACACTCGGGCACACACCATCCTGGTGGGCGTCGTCGCGGCTTTCGTGCTCGAGCGCGTTGTCGATGGCCAGTCGAGCAGTCGGCGAGGCGTGCCGTCGGTGCTCGTGCGGCGGCTGACGAGTGCTGCCGGTGTGATCGCTCTCGGCTGCATTGTTGCCGCGATGGTCCTAGGAAGTGCAGACGACGACTGGCTCTACCGCGGAGGGTTGTTCCTCTTCGCACTGGTCAGCGCGGCTCTCATCGCGGCAGTTGTCAGATCGCCACACAGCATCTTGACCCGCGCACTGGAGGCGCGACCGTTGCGTGACATCGGCGTGCTGTCGTACAGCCTCTATCTCTGGCACTGGCCGGTGTTCCTCTTCGTCACCGGCGGTCGCACTTCTCTCGGTGGCGCCGCTCTGTTGTGCGTTCGCCTTGTCGTGACGCTCGCCATCGCCACAGCTGCCTACCACTTCGTGGAGGCGCCGCTACGCCGTGCCGCCTGGCGACCGCGACGGCTCGTGGCGCTGCCTGTCGGCGCTATCGCCTTGTCATGTGGCCTGGCGCTCCTGGTGTCGAGCGCCGTCCCGGCTGCGCGCCAGCCCGTGAGGGCCGCAGCCGCCGACGTGCCCCGACAACCGACAACACGCGCGGAGCCGACAGAAGAATCGGGAGGCACGGGTCGGATGCGCGAGTCCCTGCGACTTTCCGGGCACTCTGCGGAGAGGAAACAGCCGCGCCGACTCCGAGTGACCCTCCTCGGCGACTCGACCGCCCTGACCTTGGGAGACGGGTTGCGCGACGTTCCTAGGCGGCAAGGCGTGGCCTTCTACAACGCGGCGACCCTTGGGTGCGGGGTGACCACGGCTACTCCGTACCGGTACATGGGCGAGGTCAACCCGTACGAGCACAAGAAGTGCCGAACGTGGACGGCCCGCTGGCGGCACCGCGTCTCCTCCCGGCCAGCCGATGTGGTCGCGATCCTGGTGGGACGCTGGGAGGTGGCCGACCAGGTGGTCAACGGCACCTGGACGCATGTCGGAACCCCGCTGTTCGACACCTACCTACGGGGCGAGCTGCACAAGGCGGTCGCGGCCGCCTCGAGTGCCGGCGCCGCGGTGGCCTTCCTGACTGCTCCGTACTACAGCAGAGGCGAGCAACCCGACGGCAGCACCTGGGCCGAGGACGACCCGGCGCGCGTCGACGCGTTCAACCGGGTCCTGCGCTCGGTCGCGGCGCAGCAACCCGAGCTGGTCCGCGTTGTCGAGTTCGGCCGCCGGACAGCGGGTGGTGGCCACGAGTACGTCAGAGAGGTCGACGGGGTGGTCCTTCGGTACGACGGCGTGCACTTCACCGCTACCGCCGCCCAATGGATCCAGCCGTGGCTGCGCCAGCAGCTCGCCCGGGCAGCTCGTTCCGGGTGACAGGCGAAGGTAAAGACCTGGTGTGACGGCTTGTCACGCAGAGTGGCCGAGATCATGTTGGGGGCAAGCCACAGAGGGGGGCTTGCACATGACAACGCTCCGCCCGACCGTCACCGGCGCCGATGTGACGACCGACATCGCCGAACTGCGAACCTCCGCCCGCGGATGGCACAGCGTCCAGCTTGCCGTGCTCGGCTTCATCGGCCTCTGCGGGGCGCTCAACAGCTCCGGGAGCGACGAGCCCGGCTGGCTTCAGCAGCTCGCCGGTTTGCTGGTCCTGCTCTCCTTGGTCCTCGCTTGCGTCGCGACTGTGCTGGTCGCCAGTGCGGCATGGCCGGTCTACGGCGCTGCCCATGCCTCGGTGTCCGCCGCGGAGGAGATCCAGCACACCGGCCGGCGCTTGCGGACGGGAATCGTGCTGACCTTCCTCGCAGTCGTCGTCCTCGCACTCGCGACGAGCTCGTCCTGGTGGCCGAGCGAGTCCGGCGACGGTGACCTGGTCGAGCTCTCTACAGCCGGCGGAAGCGTGTGCGGCACGCTGCTGGAGGCCGAGGCCGGCACCGTCGCCGTCGAGGCCTCAGGGCAACGGGTCGTCGTACCGTTGCAGGATGTCGTGACCCTGCTGCCGACCGCGGACTGCCCGTCGGCCTGACTGCGCCGGGTCAGGCAGCGTAGTGGAGACGTCGCCGGCCCTCGTCGGTGAGGGCCAAGGGCGGG
>DASVED010000280.1:0-2053 GCA_036380775.1 Actinomycetes bacterium | reverse complement strand
TCAGCGGCCACCAGCCGATCCTTCCAGCGCCCGGCTCGCGCCGCCCACGCCCACCCGCACCCATCCGGGACTTCGGATCCGAAATGACGCCACACGGGTCCGGTGGCGAGGACGTGGTTCCCAGATCCTGGAAGGGGGCGGTCCGAACGGCCGCGGGGCGGTCACCCGGCTTTGACCCCACCAGGCCTCCGGTTTAGGCTGGCCTACGCGCACGTCGTGTGCGCGGTCCCCTCTGCCTGCTGGCGGATCCGGCTCGTCTCACGATGCGGCGTGGTGCCACCACCCGGTGGCCCGTTCGAACTTCGACCCACCCACCCGCAGGACGACGGCCACCGCGGACGTCGTCCCCAGACCCGCCGCCCGCATCGGAGCCCCCACCACAATGACAGCCATCACCACGACGAAGAGCACGCCTCAGGTCGCCATCAACGACATCGGCTCCGCCGAAGACTTCATGGCCGCCATCGACGCGACGATCAAGTACTTCAACGACGGGGACATCGTCTCCGGCGTCATCGTCAAGGTCGACCGCGACGAGGTCCTGCTCGACATCGGGTACAAGACCGAGGGCGTCATCCCCTCGCGCGAGCTCTCCATCAAGCACGACGTGGACCCCAACGAGGTCGTCGGGGTCGGCGACGAGGTCGAGGCCCTCGTCCTGCAGAAGGAGGACAAGGAAGGCCGCCTGATCCTGTCCAAGAAGCGCGCGCAGTACGAGCGCGCCTGGGGCACGATCGAGAAGATCAAGGAGGAGGACGGCGTCGTCACCGGCACCGTCATCGAGGTCGTCAAGGGCGGCCTGATCCTCGACATCGGCCTGCGCGGCTTCCTGCCCGCCTCCCTGGTCGAGATGCGCCGCGTGCGCGACCTGCAGCCCTACGTCGGCCAGCAGGTCGAGGCGAAGATCATCGAGCTCGACAAGAACCGCAACAACGTGGTGCTGTCCCGCCGGGCGTGGCTCGAGCAGACCCAGTCCGCCGTGCGCCAGAACTTCCTGCAGACCCTGCAGAAGGGCCAGGTGCGCTCCGGCGTCGTCTCCAGCATCGTCAACTTCGGTGCGTTCGTGGACCTCGGCGGCGTCGACGGCCTGGTGCACGTCTCCGAGCTCTCCTGGAAGCACATCGACCACCCCTCCGAGGTCGTCGAGGTCGGCCAGGAGGTCACGGTCGAGGTGCTGGACGTCGACATGGACCGCGAGCGTGTCTCCCTGTCGCTGAAGGCGACGCAGGAGGACCCGTGGCAGCAGTTCGCGCGGACCCACGCGATCGGCCAGGTCGTGCCGGGCAAGGTCACCAAGCTCGTCCCGTTCGGCGCGTTCGTCCGGGTGGAGGAGGGCATCGAGGGTCTGGTGCACATCTCCGAGCTGGCGGTGCGTCACGTCGAGATCCCGGAGCAGATCGTCCAGGTCAACGACGAGATCTTCGTCAAGGTGATCGACATCGACCTCGAGCGGCGCCGCATCTCGCTGTCGCTCAAGCAGGCCAACGAGGGCCTGGACGCCTCCAGCGAGGACTTCGACCCGTCGCTGTACGGCATGGCCCAGGAGTACGACGAGGCCGGCAACTACAAGTACCCCGAGGGCTTCGACGCGGAGACGCAGGAGTGGCTCGAGGGCTTCGACACCCAGCGCGAGGAGTGGGAGCGGCAGTACGCCGAGGCCCACGCGCGGTGGGAGTCCCACAAGAAGCAGGTGACCGACGCCGCCAAGGCCGAGCTCGAGGCCGGTGCCGAGGGCGAGACCTCGACGTCGTACTCCTCCGACAGCGCGTCCGCCCAGTCGGCCGGCTCGGCTGACGCGGCCGTCCCGGCGCCCAAGGCCGCAGAGGCCGAGGGCACGCTGGCCTCCGACGAGGCGCTCGCGGCGCTGCGCGAGAAGCTGACCGGCGGCGCCTGAGCGCTGCCGCACGCACCCGAGAGGCCCGGCGCACCACGTGTGCCGGGCCTCTCGGCGTTCCTGCTCAGAAGCCGATCAGCCTGACGTCGTAGCGCTCGAACACGGGGTCGGCGCTGACCAGGGTGAGGTCGAGCGCCGCGGCCTGGGCCACCAGCAGGC
>DASVED010000279.1:0-13646 GCA_036380775.1 Actinomycetes bacterium | reverse complement strand
GGGTTCCCATGCTCAGGACCACGGCTCCGACCCGGGGGCCGGTCACCGCAGCCGCTTGGACGTCAGGATGGCGACCAGGTGGCCGACCACGGTGAGCCCCGCGAGAGCCACCAGCGCCGCGACGAGGAACCGGGTGCCGTCCAGGTCGCCACCCGACAGCGCGTCCGCCACGGCGGCGACCAGCGCCAGCAGGGTCATCTCCACCGAGTGGAACACCCGGTGGAAGGGCACGAACCGGGCCAGCGACCGCAGTCGGTGCACCGATGAGACCCGCGGCGCTGCCTCCTCGGCGCGGTCCTCGAGCCGGGGGAGCCCGCTGGCCGCCCGGGCGATGTGAACCGCGTCGTTCAGTGACTTGTTCACGAGGACGAGCACGGCGAGCACGGCACCGAGCGTGGTCCAGCCGCCGATCGAGTCGAGGCCACCGTCGGCGCGGACGCCGAGGGCCAGCGGGATCGCGGACTCCGCCACCGTGTGGCCCAGCTTGTCGAGAAAGAAGCCGACCGGCGAGAAGGTCTGCCGCCAGCGGGCCACCTCGCCGTCGCAGCAGTCCCACAGCATCTGCAGCTGGCCGAGGAACGCCGCGAGCAGCGCGCCGAGCAGGCCTGGGACCAGCAGCGCGGCGCCGGCGGCTGCGCCGGTGACGATCATCAGGACCGTGACGCCGTTGGCCGTGATCGCCGTGCCGAGCAGCACCCGCGTGAGATAAGGCGAGATCCGGCGCTGGTAGAGGTCGGCCGTCCAGTGCTCGGAGTTGCGCCGGCCGCGGACGGACGGCGGCTGGGTCACCGCCCTCAGCTCGGCGATCGTCGGACGGTCAGCCACCTGCGGCCTCCGGGACCGGGTCGGCCGCTGCGCGCTCCCGCACGTCGCGCAGCAGGCGCACCGGCTCGACCACGACGTACAGGATGCCGAGGGCCGCGGCGAGAGCCCACAGGCCCCCCTCGAGAGCGTCCGGGCCGAGGGCGGCGAGCACCGCGACGAGCAGCACCCGGCCGGGGGCGCCCAGCCCGAGCCATGCCGATCGCCCGGCGGGCGGCAGCCCCTGCAGGACCCGGTAGAGGTCGTCGTAGTGGTGCGACGCGACCACGAGCAGCAGGGCGAAGGCCGGGCCGAGCAGGTCCCTGCTGACGGCGGCCACGACACCGACCACCGCGGCGTACTCCGCGACCCGCAGCAGCGCGGGGCGAACCCACAGGAACCGCCCGCCGCCTGGCCCGGAGCGCGCCATACCTGCGGCGACCGCGGCGGGCACGAGCGGCCCGAGGTCGGCCTGCGCCCGGACGATCTCCCGCTCCCGCGGCGAGGGTGTGGTCGCCGGCCAGGACCGCGCGCGCAGGGCCCGACCGGTGCTCGTGTAGGCCAGCGACGCCAGGCCGAGGACGAGGAGCACGACCAGCGCCGCCATCGGCCGGCCGGCGGCCGCCAGGACGGACAGGACGAGCCAGCGCTCCCCGATCCCGAGGTGCAGCGCCTTCTTGGTCCAGCGCACGGCCGGACGCCGGTTGCTCCGCTCGGACGCATCGACGGCACGCGCGGCACGGGCGCTCACCGCCGATGCCCCTGCCGGGACGCCGTCGTCGACCTGCTCCAGCGGCAGCCGGCCGGACTCGCCCTCGCGGTCCTCCTTGACGGCGGTGAACGTGTAGTCAACGGTGTGCCGGGCCGTCTGCAGCGTGAGCATCGCGGCCGCGACAAGCCACGCTTCCGATCCCTCGCCCGATCCCCACGCGAGCCCGCCGTAGCAGGCGAACTCCTTGATCCGGTCGGTGGCGGCGTCCAGCCACGCACCCTGCGCGCTGAACCGGCGGGTGTAGCGCGCGACGTCACCGTCCACGCAGTCGACGACCAGGGACAGCTGGAGCAGGACCGCGCCGGCCACCAGCGCGAGCCGGTCGCCCGTCGCGAAGCAGGCGGCCGCAGCGAGGCCGAGCAGCGCGGAGATCAGGGTCACCGTGTTCGGCGTCAGCCCCGCGCGCAGGGCGAGCGGCGTGAGGCTGCGGGCGAGCGGACGGCTCAGGACGGTCGCGACCAGCCCGTCGTCGGCCTTGGTGGCGCGAGCCAGCCGGAGCCGGTGCACCTCCGGGTCGTCCGTGCGGTCCACCTCGGCCTGGAAGCGGGCCCGCTCGGTGCCGTCGGCGCCGCGCCGCCACGGCCAGGGGTCCACCAGCACGGACCGCACCGGGATGCCGCCACGGACCAGGGCGACGACCAGGACGTCCAGCGCATCCCCGTCCCACCCGGCCGTCCGGGCCGCGTCGGCCGCCTGCCGGGCCGCCGCCGCCGCGGTCGGGCGGTCGACCTCGGACACGAGCAACGCTCCCGTGAACACCGCGTCGGCGCCGGTCACCTGGTGGGCGGCGGAGCCGGCGGAGACGACGCGCCCTCCGCGGCGCCGGACCCCCGCCGACGGGCCGCCGTGAGCCGGCGGGATCCGCAGGTCGCAGTTCGCAGCCCGGGACACCAGCGCGCTCGTCGTGCCCCTGGGGTCCTCGGTGAGCTCCTCGATCGCCCGCCGGTGCACCTGCAGGTCGTCGGCGCGCAGCAGCAACGGGCCGGTCCCACCGGCCAACCTGGCGGCCAACTCCTCGAGGGCCGACTCCAGGGTCGCCTCCGGTGCGGTCACCCCGCGGGCCGGCGCTTCCGCCGGCGGTCGATGTCCGCGCGGTACTGCCCCAGCGCGTCCTCGAGGGAACCGTCGACGACGAGGGACCCTCCCTTCAGGTAGAGGCCTCGCGTGCAGAAGCGCCGCAGGTCCGCCTCGTTGTGGGAGACCAGGAAGAGGGTGCGCCCACCCGAGAGGAGGTCGCGCATCCGGCCGTAGCACTTCTCCCGGAACGCGCGGTCCCCGACGGCCAGCACCTCGTCGACCAGGACGACGGGCTCGTCGAGCGTGGTGATGACGGAGAAGCCGAGCCGGACCTTCATGCCCGACGAGAAGTGCCGGAACGGGGTGTCGAGGAAGTCGCCCACCTCGGCGAAGTCGACAATCTCGTCGAAGCGGGCCGCGATCTGCTTGCGGCTCAACCCGTGCAGCCCCGCCGTCAGCCAGATGTTGTCGCGTGCGGTCAGGTCCCCGACGAAGCCTCCGGTCACCTCGATGAGCGGCGCCACTCCGCCGCCGACCCGGATGGCTCCCTCGTCGGGCAGCAGGACCCCGGCGATGAGCTTGAGCAGGGTGCTCTTGCCCTGCCCGTTGCCGCCCACCAGTCCCACCGCCTCACCGGGGTCGACCCGGAACGACACGTCCCGCAGCGCCCAGAACTTCCCCTTGGGTGTCGTCGCCGGTGAGCGGCCCGCCGCGATGTCGCGCAGCCGCTGGTTGCGCCGCTGGTTGCGCTTGAAGGAGATGCCCAGCCCTTCGGCCTGGATGACGGGGCTCACTCAGATCTCCTTCAGGACGGTTCCCTCGAACCGCCGGAAGATCCTGATCCCCATCGCCAGCATCACGAGGGACCATGCCACGGAGATGCCGATGGGGCCCCAGCCGACGAACTCGTCGGGGAAGAACGACGCCCGGTACAGGTCGAAGATGCCGGTCAACGGGTTCAGGACGAAGAAGGTGGCGACGGTGTCGCCCAGCCGCTCCTGCACGTCGTTGATGCCGTAGATGATCGGCGAGAAGTAGAACAGGAGACGGAGCAGGATGCGCATCAGCCGCTCGACGTCGCCGTAGAGGACGGCGAGCGGGGCGAGCATCAGCCCGGCACCGACGAGCAGCGTGGCCTGGATCAGCATGGCGAGCGGCACGAGCAGGAAGTACCACGACAGCTCGGCCCGGTTGACCAGGGCGAAGAAGGCGAGCACCGGGACGGCGAACAAGAACTCCGCGTACTTGGATCCCACGGTCCGCAGCACCCAGATCTCACGGGGCAGGCTGGTCGAGCGCACCAGCTTGGCGTCCTTGGACAGCGCCCTCATCGACTGGCGGAGAACGGCGTTCGTCCACTGCCAGGGCAGCATGGCCGCCAGCAGGAAGACGATGTAGGGCGCCTCACCGACCTGACGGTCCATCAGCTGGGTGAAGACGAACCAGTAGACGCCGGCCATCATCAGCGGCTCGAGGACCGACCAGAAGTAGCCGATCACCGAGTCGGCGTACTTGACCTTCAGGTCCCGCGAGACCAGCAGCTGCAGGACGCGACGGTTGTTCCACAGGGCGCCCAGACGGGTCGTCGGCTCGACCTGCGTTGCCACTGCACTCCCACCAGGCGCTCACCCTCGGACCGGGGAACGCTATCACCGGGCGCTCAGGCGCCTGCCGGGGCTCGGTCGCCGTAGGCGTCCACGAACGCGTCCACCCGCTCCCGGACGGCTGCCGGGGAAAGATCGAGGTGCTCGAGGATCGTGAAGCGGTCCGGTCGCGTGGAGGGCGCGAGCACGACGGCCTCGGTGAACTGCTCGGCCGACAGACCCAGGTCGGCCGGCAACCGGGGCAGCTCGTGGCGGCGCAGGCAGGCGTCCAGCAGGCTGCCCGTCCGCTCGTCACCGCGCAGGAAGAACGCGAAGAGCGCGCCCACGCCGGCCAGCTCCCCGTGGTTCCCGGCACCGGGGAAGAGCACGTCGATCGCGTGCAGGATCTCGTGGTCGCTGCCGCTGCACGGGCGGCTGTCGCCGGCCGCCGCCATCGCCATGCCGGAGAGCACGAGCGCCTCGGCCAGGGCGGTCAGGAAGTCGTCGGAGTCCACACCGTCGGTGCGGTGCAGGATCGCCTCGGCGGCGGTACGTGCGAAGGTGCCCGCCAGCCCGTCCACCTGCTCCCCTCGCTCGTCCGCCGCGAGTCGCCAGTCGGCCAGCGCCGACAGGTTGCTCACGACGTCGCCGACACCGGACCGCACCATCCGCACGGGCGATCGCCGCACGTAGTCGAGGTCGACGACCACGGCCATCGGCAGGCCGACGCCGAAGGAACCCTTCCCACCCTCGTGCAGCAAGGAGCTCACGGGCGAGGCGATGCCGTCGTGCGCCAGGTTGGTGGCGACCGCGACCATGGGCAGCGCGAGCCGGGTCGCCGCGTACTTCGCGACGTCCAGCGTGCGCCCGCCGCCGATGCCCACCAGGGCGTCGTAGTGCTTCCCCCGCAGGTCGGCCTGCAGCTCCCCGGCCGCCTCCAGGCTGCCGCCGCGGACCATGAAGACGTCGGCGTTGTCCAGGGCGGGACCGAGCTCGGCCACGAGCTGCTCGCCCTGGCCGGGGCCGACCGCCACCGCGACGTGACCGTCGGCGGAGATCCGCCGGTCCGACAGCAGGTCGCCGAGCCCCTTCACCGCTCCGGCCCGGATGTCGATGAACAGCGGGCTCAGCAGCATCCGGGCTAGTAGTGGCACGCGATCTCCCGCGCCTTCGCCAGGTCGGCGTGGTTGTCGACCTCGACCCACGGCAGCGACCCGATCGGTGCCACCCCGACGTGGCCGCCGGTGTCCACCAGCGTCTGGTAGCCGTCCTCGTAGTAGAGGTCGGGGTCCCGCTGCCAGGTGGCCTCCAACGCGACCGCGAGCGCGTCCGCCGCCTCCGGCTTGATCAGGGTCGCGCCGATGTACTCGCCATGCGCCTCCGCCGGCGACATCAGCTTGGTGATCCGCCGCATCCGGCCGTGCTCGTCGAGGGTGACCTTCATCTCCTCCTCGTCGAGGACCTTGGTCTCGTCCAGTGCGAGCAGCACGCCGGCCGCGCCTGCCTGGTCACCCGCCGCCAGCAGCGTCCGCTCGACGTCGACCGGGTGGACAGTGTCCCCGTTGACCAGCAGCGCCCCCTTGGCGAAGTGCTCGCGCGCCAGCCAGAGGGAGTAGCAGTTGTTCCACTCCTCAGCCTTGTCGTTGTGCACCAGCGTGAGGCGGACACCGTGGCGCGTCTCGAGGTCGGCCTGCCTGGCCTCGACCGCCTCCGCGCGGTAGCCGACGACGACCGTGACGTCGGTCAGCCCCACAGCAGCAAGGTTGCGCAGCCCGATGTCGAGGATTGTCGTGTCACCGTCGACCGGCACGAGGGCCTTCGGCAGCGTGTCGGTGTACGGCCGCAGCCGCCGACCGGCACCTGCCGCCAGCACCATGCCGATCATCCGCCGCACTCCTTCGGTCGTCGTCTCACGTCTCCCGGGACGGTACCGTCCCTCGCCGGGCAGGGAGGGCACGGCCCGCACGGCCACCACCTACAGTCGGGTCGATGCGCGCCGATCGAGTCTTCGCCGGTCGGCCGTCGGTGGTCGGGCACCGCGGGCTCGGCAGGGGCGTGGTGGCGGGGCACCAGGAGAACAGCCTCGGCTCGTTGCTGGCCGCGGTCGACCTCGGGGTCGACTGGGTGGAGCTCGACGTCACACGTACGGTCGACGACGTCCTCGTCGTGCACCACAACCCTGCTGACGACGTCGGCGGGTTCCTCGTCGAGCAGCCGGCTCACCTGCTCCTCGAGCGGGGGGTCGCCACCCTCGAGGACGCGTTCGAGGCGCTGCCGCCCGGGGTCGCGGTCGACGTCGACCTCAAGACCGTCCTCGAGGACGCGCCGCTCGGCGCCGGCGGGGGCACCGTCGCCCTGCTCGCGCCGCTCCTCGCCCGGGAGGTACGTCGCCGGCGGCTGCTCGTCACGTCGTTCGACGTCGCGGCGCTGCTGTGGCTGCGGGAGCGGGTGCCCGGCCTGCCGCTCGGCCTGATCGGCTGGGTGGACTTCCCGCTGCGGATGGCCGTGACCGCCGCCGCGCACCTCGGGCTGGACGTCGTCTGCCTCCACCACGGGTCCTTCTCGGCCAACGCGATCGAGCGCGGACCGGTGCACCGCGACCCGGCGCGCTCGGTGGAGGTCGCCCACCAGGCGGGGCTCGAGGTCCTGGCCTGGTGCCCCGTCCCTCCGGCCCTGGACGGGCTGGTCGGCGCCGGCGTCGACGCCGTGTGCCTCGACGACGTCCCGACGGCGCTGCCGCTGCTGCGCCGAGCCACCCGCGCCTGACACCGAGGATGTCGCCGGCTACCGGGTGGAGCGCAGCCGCCGACCGCTGGAGAGGAAGCCGACGCCCCACGAGCCGTGCATCGTCGCCAGCACCACGGGCAGCCAGCCCCGCGCCCGCGGTGGCAGCCCGCGGCCGGCGACGGCCGACCCGACCAGGACGGCGGCCGCGTAGCCCAGCGGGACCGTGAGTGCCGGTCGCCAGACGGTCAGCCCCGCGACGGTGCCCGCGGCGACCGCCACCACCGCAACCGGTGGCGCGAGGTAGCGGGCGCTCGCGGTGCCGGGATGCTCGCGCATCACGGCGCGCCGCCAGCGGCCGTAGTGGGCGTACTGCTTGGCGAGCGCGCGCAGGGACGAGCGCGGCCGGTAGGTGACGGCCATCCGCGGGGTGAACCAGACGACTCCCCCGGCCGCCCGGATGCGGTGGTTGAGCTCCCAGTCCTGGGCCCGCAGGAACGTCTCGTCGTACCCGCCCAGCCGGTCGAGGACCTCGCGGCGGAAGGCACCGAGGTAGACCGTCGGCGCCGGCCCCTCCTCGCCGCCGACGTGGAAGCTCGCCTGGCCGACGCCGATCCGGCTGGTCATGGCGGCGGCCACCGCGCGCTGGAAGTCGGTCACCCCTTCCGCGGCCATCAGCCCGCCGACGTTGTCGGCGCCGGTGCGCGCCAGCGTCTCGACCGCGACCCGCACGTAGTCCGGGGGCACCAGCGCGTGCCCGTCGAGGCGGACGACGACATCGTGCCGAGCCACCTCGAGCGCCCGGTTGAGGCCCGCTCCCGTCGCGCCGGTGGGGTTGTTGACCAGCCGGACCCGCTCGTCCGACTCGGCCAGCAACTCGGCGATCTCGTCGGTCCGGTCGCGGGAGGGGCCGAGCGCGAGCACGACCTCCAGCGGGCCGGCGTAGTCCTGGCCGAGCACCGTGGCCACCGCCGAGAGGAGGTGCTCCTCCTCGTCGAGGACCGGCATCACGACCGAGACGCCCGGCAGCTGTCCCGATCGGCTGGCAGGGGCAGACACAGCCGGACACGGTAGCGGTGACCTGCGGCGAGCCTGCCCTGGCGTGGGCCGCATCCGCCCTAGCCTCGTTCCCCGTGCCACCTCAGTCGCCCACGCTGCCCCCGCACCTGAGCCCGCGCGCTCGTGGACGGCAGGTACGCGAGCAGGAGGCTGCGCCGCGCCGGGGTGGCCGCTGGGTGCGCCGGTTCCTGCTGGTCGCCGCCGCGGCCGCGTCGGCCATGGTGCTCGTCGTCGCCGCCTCCGGCTACGCCCTCGTCTCCTGGTCGGCCCGCTCCATCGACCGGGTCGACGCCTTCGCCGGGCTGACCGAGCGGCCGGCACCCAACGCGGCCGGGTCGACCACGTTCCTCCTGGTGGGCTCGGACGGACGTACCGGCATGTCGAAGGCCGACATGCGCCGCCTGCACGTCGGCACCGCGGCCACCGCTGCAGGGCGTCGCGCGGACACCATGCTGCTGGTGCACGTCTCGGCGGAGCGCGGGACGGTGCGCGTCGTCAGCCTTCCGCGCGACTCGTACGTCACCATCCCGGCCCACACCGGCTCCGACGGGTCCGACGTGCCCGAGCGCCGCAACAAGCTGAACGCCGCCTACGCCTTCGGTGGCCCGCCGTTGACGGTGGCCACGGTCGAGCGGACCACCGGCGTGCGGGTCGACCACTACCTGGAGGTCGACTTCCTCGGCTTTGTCCGGCTGGTGGACGCCGTCGGCGGCGTGGACGTCTGCACGCCGGTGCGGCTGCGCGACCAGAAGGCCGGGCTGCGGCTGCCCAAGGGGACCAGCCACGTCGACGGGGAGACCGGGCTGGCCTACGTGCGCGCCCGCAGCCTCGACGCCCGCGCCGACCTCGGCCGGGTCGAGAGGCAGCAGCGGTTCCTGGCCGCCATGGCCCAGCGCGCCACCAGCAGCGACGTGCTGCTCGACCCCCGGTCCCTCGTGCGGTTCCTGGACGCCGCTCTCTCCGCGGTCCGGGCCGACCCCGGCCTGACCGAGCAGCGGCTGGTCGACCTCGGCACCCGGCTCCGGCACGTGTCGGGCGGAGACATCCGGTTCCAGACAGTGCCGGTCGCCAACCCCTCCTACCGCGCCCCCGACGGCCAGGCGGTCGCGCTCTGGGACGCGGATGCGGCCGGCGAGCTCTTCACCTCGATGCGGGAGGACCGAGCGGTGCCGCGCGACAAGACTCCCCGCTCGGCTCGGCCCACCATCCCGCCAGGGCAGGTGCGGGTGCAGGTCTACAACGGCGCCGGCACGCCCGGTCTCGGGACACGCGTCGGGGACGAGCTGGGGCACCGCGGCTTCGACGTCGCGGGCCCGGCGCAGAACTGGAGCCGCACCGGCCTCGACCGCACTACGGTGCGCTACGACTCGCGCTACACCGAGAGCATCAAGACGCTCGCCGCCGCCCTGCCCGGCTCGCGGCTCGTCTCGGTGCCGGGGCTGGGGCGCACCCTGCAGGTGGTGGTCGGCGGCGAGTACGCCGGGACGCGGGACGTCCGGGTGGCGGCCCCGGGCGGGGCGACGGCCGGGGCATCCCGGACGGCGGCGGCCGACCCCTGCGCCTGAACGGAGCGCATAGTTTCCTCCCGTTTTGAGAGGGCAGCACGTCCCCAGTACGGAGCTCAATCGGGTCGCTTCCGCGTGCCCGGGACGGACTGCTGGACCGCAACGGCAGCGCAGCGACGTTGCTCACCGTGAAGGGATAACCCGTGAGTGCACACGAGTCCGCACCCCTGACCCCTGAAGAGCTGGCTGGCGAGGGCGTCACAGCGCTGCCGGCCAAGGAGGTCATCTCGATCCTGGACCTCGCCGCCGACGTGGACCTGGCGATCGACGGCGCGGCCCCCATCGATCTCGCGGTGGCGCTCAACGCCAACGTGGTGGCCCCGATCGATGCCGCGGTGAGCGCCAACCTGCTCAGCGACGGCTCGAGTGCCCAGGCACTGGCCGACCAGGGTGTCCAGGTCACGCAGACCATCGAGGCCGACGCCGTGGCGACCGGCATCCAGGACAGCAGCATCGACCAGAGCGACACGGTCGTGGGCGGCACGGCGCCGGCGGACGGTGACGCGATGCTCACGGCGGCCACCGAGTCCGGTGACACCACCGACGGTGACCTCACCGACGGCGTCGCCGCTGCGGCGAGCGAGCCGGTCGACGGCAGCGTGGTGGTGGACTCCGCCGGAAACATCATCGGCACCCTGGACAGCGCCACCGGCAACGTGGTGGCCCCTGACGGCACCATTCTCGGAACGCTCAACGAGACCACCGGCGTGGTGGTCGACTCAGCGGGCAACCTGATCGGAACGGTCACCGACCTGGTGGACGGTGCGAGCGTGGTCGGGTCCGACGGCGAGGTCGTCGGCGTTCTCGATGCGGTGACCGGCAACGTGCTCGACGCCTCGGGCAACGTGGTCGGGACACTCGATCCGCTGACCGGCGAGGTCCTCAACACCGTGGGTGAGGTGGTGGGCACCGTGACCGACTTCGTGGACGGCACCACCGTCCTCGACTCCGCCGGCAACGTCGTCGGGACCCTCGACGGCGCCACGGGCAACGTGGTGGACTCCGCCGGCAACGTGATCGGCTCGCTCGACCCGCTCACCGGCCAGGTCCTCGACACCGCCGGCAACCTTGTGGGCACGGTCGGCCAGGTGCTGGACGACGTCACGGGCAACCTCGGCCAGCTCGACACCGGCGACCTGCTCAAGGGCGACCTGCTCAACGTCGACGTCAACGTCGACCTGGACGCCGACCTGGCAGCGCCGATCAACGGTGCCGTCGCGGCGAACGCCAACATTGCGGCGCCCATCGACGCCGCCGTCGCCGCCAACATCCTGTCCGAGAACTCCGAATCGACCGCGATCGCGCAACAGGACGCGATCATCACCCAGTCGATCACCGGAAGCGCGGAGGCGACCTCCGACCAGGTGTCCGACATCGACCAGTCGTCCGTCGAGCCGGTCGACACCGACACCGCGTCGGCCGATGACCCGGCCTTCGACGCCGCGACGGCGACCGAGGAGCCGGCTTCCGAGGACGGGACGGTCGCCCCGGCGACTTCCGCGCCGTGACCACGCTGGTCGACGCCCCAACCCGCGTCGACGGCGTCCAGCTCATCGGCGAGATGGTGGGCTCCGGCTACCGGAACCCACCTGCCCTCGTGAGGCGAGCGGACGGCCAGGTCCTCCAGCTCACACCGCTGCTCTACCTGGTGCTGAACGCCGCGGACGGCCGACGCGGCTGTGCCGAGATCGCCGCGCTGGTCGGCCGCGGGCTGGGCCGGAGCGTGACCGAGGCCGACGTCCGCACGCTGGTCGACAGCCACCTGCGCCCCCTCGGCCTGCTCATGTGTGCCGACGGCTCCGAGCCCGAGCTCAGACGCTCGGACCCGTTGCTGGGCCTCAAGCCAAGGGTCGCCGTCACCAACCCTCGGACAACCCGCCGGCTGACCGACCCGTTCCGGATCCTCTTCCGGCCCGTGGTCGCCGTGGCCGTCATCGTCGGCTTCGTGGCGGTGGTGACCTGGGTGTTCTTCGACCGCGGCCTGGGCGCCTCGGCGTACGACGCGTTCGAGCGGCCGCACCTGCTGCTGCTCGTCGTCGCGGTGTCCGTGCTCTCCGCGGGCTTCCACGAGTTCGGGCATGCCGCGGCGACGCGCTACAGCGGCGGCGAGCCCGGTGCCATGGGGGCCGGGCTGTACCTCGTCTGGCCGGCGTTCTACACCGACGTCACCGACAGCTATCGGCTGGGCCGGGCCGGCCGGATCCGCACAGACCTGGGCGGCCTGTACTTCAACGCGATCGTGGTGGTCCTCACGTTCGCGTGGTGGTGGTGGACGGGATGGGAGGCTTTGCTGCTGCTGGTCGCCACCCAGGTCCTCCAGATGGTGCAGCAGATGCTGCCCCTGCTGCGCTTCGACGGCTACCACGTGCTGGCCGACCTGGCGGGCGTGCCCGACCTCTACCAGCGGATCCGTCCGACCCTCCTCGGGCTGCTGCCGCACCGCTGGAAGTCCCCGGAGAACCGGATGCTCACACCGTGGGCGCGCGCGGTCATCACCCTGTGGGTGCTCGTGACCATCCCGATGATGGCGCTGATGCTGCTGGCGCTTGTTCGGGCCGTGCCGCGGCTCCTGGGCTCTGCCGGCTCCGTGCTGCGGGAAGACGCGGCCGCCCTGGCCGATGCGTGGAGCGCCGGGAGCCTCCTCGACCTCACCGCCCATGCGCTCCAAGTGCTGGGTGTGGTGCTGCCGCTGCTGGCCTGCGCCCTGATCCTCGGCCGCACCGGCTTCCGGTTCTTCCGAGGACTTGCTGGGTGGAGCCAGGGCTCGGCGGCCAAGCGCGTCGCGGCGGCCGTGCTCAGCCTCACGCTGTTCACGGCGCTCTGCTGGGCCTGGTGGCCCGACCCCTACGCGTACCGGCCCATCCAGCCCGGGGAGCGGGGACTCGTCACCAGCCTCCTGCAGGTGCAGCAGACGGCGCACACCGACGGCCTTGCCGCGACCGCGGCGTCGAGTGCCAAGCACGTGGGGACGGCGGCGCAGAAACGACTCTCCAGCGACCAGCCGCTGGTGGCGGCGTTCCCGCAGGGCGAGGCGCTGCCGACACAGGACGACCCAGTCCTCGCCTTGGTGCTCGTCCCCACGGCCGACGCAGGCACTGCCCCCTCCGATGCCGACCCGGCGGGCACCGATGACCTGTCCCTCGACAGTGGGACCGATGGCGCGAGCAGCGAGCCGGACGGCACCTGGGTCTTCCCCTTCGACCAGCCGCTGCCGCCCGCGGAGGGCGACAATCAGGCGCTCGCCGTCGCGACGGCCGACGGCTCGGTCACCTACGACCTCGCCTTCGCGCTGGTGTGGGCCGAGGGCGACGAGGTCCTCAACGTCAACGAGGCGCACGCCTACGCCTCCTGTTCGGACTGCGTGGCCGTCGCGGTCGCCTTCCAGGTCGTGCTGATCATGGATGACGCCCAGGTCGTGATCCCGCAGAACCTCGCCGTCGCGGCCAACTACGACTGCTACAACTGCATCACCGCTGCCATCGCCAGCCAGCTCGTGCTGTCGGTCCAGGGGGAGCCCGGTCAGGACGAGCTGCGGGCGCTGGGGGAGGTGTGGAACCGGCTGATCGAGTTCGCGGGCACGATCACGTCGTACTCGCTCACGGAGATCACCGCGCAGCTCGAGACCTTCACGACCGAGATCGTCGCGATCCTCGGGGACGCGCCGCCGGTGCAGAGCGCGACGAGTGAGTCCACCACGGCCCCGACGGACCCCGGTGCGGACGTGAGCGGCTCCGCCTCATCGTCTCCGGCAACCGCCGAGCCCACGATGACACCGTCGCCGACGCCGGAGGACACGACAAGCCCGTGGTCGACGGAGGAGCCGACCCCGCCCTCGCCCACAGAGGACGCCACGACGGCGCCGCCGTGGCCGACCCAGACCGAGCCGTCGCCGCCGCCTGCGTCGACGCTCGCGGGGGACAGCGCGGTCACGTCACCCTGAGCCGGCGGCGCGGGACCGCAGGATGGCATCGCGGCGGGCGAGCCGGTGGGTCCGCCGGATCTCTGCCTCCTCGGTGCGGCGCCGGTCCTCCGCCGTCTCGGGCAGCACGGGCGGGACGGGGCGGGGGCGGCCGTCCTCGTCAACGGCCACGAACACCAGGTACGCCGTCGCGACCCGGGTCGGCT
>DASVED010000278.1:0-11155 GCA_036380775.1 Actinomycetes bacterium | reverse complement strand
GAAGTTCACCGACAGCGACTTGCCGCCGCCGACCCGATCGGTGCCACCGGTCATGAACTCGAGTCGCGTGGCGGACGGGACGGTGCGGATGGTGGCCCGACGCGACGGGTTCCAGTAGACGCGCTTCACGCCGTCCTTGTACGAGAACGTGCACGTGTACGTTCCCCGCGCGCTGCGCGAGCAGCCCCTGGCGTTGGTGCCCTTCAACCAGCCCTGCACCACGCTGTACGTCCGACCCGCCTTGGTCAGGTCCCCGTCCGGCTCCGTCAGCTGGGTGTTGGCGAGCTTCTGCAGGTCCCAGGCGTACCAGAACACGCGCTTGACGCCGTTCGCGGCATTGAGCGTGTACGTGCGGGCAACAAGGGACGCCTCCCTCTTGCGGGAGATGTCTCTCGCAACGCCGCCGCCGCCGGTCTGCAGGCCGTAGTTGATCTCGGTGTTCCAGATCGGCTTGGTGACCCCGAGCGACCGGAGCATGGTGCGGGAAGCCGAGAGCAGGGTCATCGACGTCTCGGGACCGTCCTGCGACAGCGGGTAGAGGTTCAACGAGACGATGTCGACCCATCGCCCGACCCGTGCGCCACCGGTGCGCTGCGAGTAGAACGTCCGGAGCCACGCGCGCTGGCCGCTGAGCCGGGTCGCCATGGCCGGCGCGACCAGGGAGGCCTTGGGGTCGGCGCTCGCCAGCACCTTCGACGTCACCTTCGTGAGCTCGGCCATCTTGGCGTGCGACCCGCTCCAGAATCCGGACACGTTGGCCTCGTTCCAGACCTGGTAGTCGACGCCCCGGCCGCGATAGCGCTCGGCGACCTTGCGGACGTACCGCTTCCAGGGGGTGATCCGCGGCGCCGAGCTCGCGCCCGGACCGTACAAGGAAGCCGCCCCCGGTCGCACGGCGTGGAACTTGGGCGTCTGGCCGAGCACGATCAGCACGTCGGCGCCCCTGTTCCGTGCCGTGCTCACCGCGACGTCGAGCCGACTGAAGTCGAAGACGCCGGGACTGGTCTCGATCTCGCGCCACGAGACACCGGAGTCCCAGAGGCGGACGGATCCGACGGGCGCCTGCGGGAAGGTCGACGGGTCGAAGTCGGTCATGCCGAACATCCGTCCCTTGACCCGCATCGCGGCGTCGGCGGGCTGGGCGGGCAGGACGGTCGCGGCCAGCCCGAGGGCCATGGCGACGGCGAGGACGCGCGGGCGCGCCAACGTGGAGAGGCTTGTCATGGGTGAGAGTTCCCCGTCATTCGTAGGTGGCCGGATGACCCTGACACGGCTCGTCCTCGCAAGGACGTTCCGCGCGGTGCGACGGTTCAGACCGGTTCTGACGGTCAGGCGCTAGGACTTGGACCGCACCATCACGGGTCGGAAGTCGACGGTCTTCGTCGAACCGCCCTTGATCTTCTTCTTCACACCGTAGACCCCCTGCATGAAAGTCGCACTTCGGGCCGTGCGGATGGTGACCTTCTTCGTGGGGTTCCAGTAGACGCGTCGCACGCCGTTGGCATAGGTGATCACGCACGTGTAGGTGCCCCGGCCGTCGACCGAGCAGGGGGCCGCGGACCGCGAGGGACCGACCATCGTCCCGCCCATCATCCACGACCGAGCGAGCCCGAGCGCCTTGCCCGCCAGCGTCAGCGTCCGGCCGTCGCTGGGGTTCGTGAGGAGGGTGTTTCCCAAGGTCCCGCCCGAGGCCAGGAAGCCCATGTTGTACGTGTACCAGTGGACCCGCTTCACGCCTCTGGCGGCGTTGAGCAGGTAGGTCCGCAGCACGTACGCCGCCTGGCGCTCGGCCGTGATGCTCGTCGCCCGCGTGCCGCCGAGGCTGCCGGTCTGCATCCCGTAGTTGACCTCGGTGTTCCAGATCGGCTTGGACGCCGGGACCCCGCCGTACCCGAGCAGCTTGCGCGCCCTGGCAAGCAGTGTCATGGAGTACTCCGGCGTGCCCAGCTTCGTGCCGTACTTGGGCAGCGGGTAGAGGTTCAGGGAGATCACATCGGCGAACTTCCACGCCGGAACCCCATTGACGCGCGCGAAGGCGAAACGGGTGATGCCCCGGATCTGCTCGCCGATCCGCGCGGCGAAGGCCGGGCCGACGACGATCGCGTCCTTGTCCTGGGCCTTCACCGCGTTGCGCGTCGCCTTGGTGAGCTGCGCCATCTGCAGCGTCGTGCCGGTCCAGAAGTTGACGACGTTCGCCTCGTTCCACACCTGGTAGGCGTGGATGCCGCGCTTGCCGTTCCAGCTCCGGTAGCGCTGCACCACCGCGGTGACGTAGCGGTACCAGGCACCCAGGTCCGCCGGCATCGCCGTCGGGCTGGACGCGTAGAACGACGGCGTCATGCCGAGGACCAACGTGACTTCGACGCCCCTGCCCTGGGCCGCCGTCACGATCGTGTCGAGCCGGTTCCAGTTGTAGACGCCGGGCGAGGTCTCGATCTCCCGCCACGTCGTGCCGGTGTCCCACAGGCGGAGCGAGCCGACGTTGCCGTTGGCCATCGACGCCAGCCCGGAGTCGTGGACCCCGAACAGACGGCGGTCGATCTTGATCTTGGCGGCGGCCGCCGGGGTGGTGGGCAGCAGCGCGGTGGCGAGCACGGCTGCGACCAGCACGGCGAGCAGGCGGGCGGGCACGAGCTGGAGACGGGCAAGGCGCATGGTGCGGGGCTTCCTCGAGGTCGATCCGGAGGGGTGTGGCTCCGCCGAGGACGCACCAACGGTGTCGAGGGTTCCCCCCGAGAGCCGCGACCAGTGTGCCGGACGGCCCAGGACACCGCTGGCAAATGGGCCGATTGTCCGGATTCAAGCGTGTCGCGCGGGCGCCGCGCCCGGGCGCAGCGGCCGGGTCAGCCGCCGGCGTACACCCGGCGGGCGGCCCGCCGCAGCTCCCCGGCCGGCCAGGTCCGGTGCGCCGACCCCACCAGCCCCAGGCCGATGACGGCCGCCACCGTCACCGCGACGGCTGGCGTCGCCAGGTCGGCCATCGCCCCCGCGAGCAGGAAGGTCGCCGCCGTGACCGTGCTGAAGCCGGCCCCGGCGAGCCCGTTGACCCGTCCGCGCAGCCCGACCGGGCTCACCAGGTTGACCGTGGTCATCAGCGGCACCATGAATCCCTGCGACGCTCCGGCGACGAACCACAGCGGCAGCGCCACCTGCCAGGGCGGGGCGAGGCTGGTGAGCAGCAGCGGCGCGCAGGACGCCACGGCCAGCGGCACGATGAGGCGCACCTGACGCAGCGGGTCGAGCCGGGCGACCAGGAAGGAGCCGACCGCGGCGCCCGCTGGCAGGCTGGCCATCAGCCCGGCACCGACCGCGGGACCGGCGCCGTCCTCGCGGGCGTAGGCGAGAGCCACCGCCTCCGGCGCGATGAGGAACACGGCGGCGCTCCACGCGAGCACGACGAGCGCCCGCAGCGCCGGGTCGTCGAACACCAGGCGCCAGCCCTCGCGGAAGTCGCTCAGCAGGGACGGTCGAGCCGTGGGACCGTCCGCGCGCCCCGCCGCGGGCCGCCAGCGCAGGGTGAACGCGAGCACGAGGAACGACACGATGAACGTGCCCACGTCGAGCATCAGCCCGACACGTTCCCCCACCGCGACGATCACGACCCCGGCTGCGACGATGCCGACGACCTGGTCGACCTGGTAGAGCGTGCGCAACAGCCCGGTGCCGACCAGGCACTCCCTCGGGTCGGGCAGCACGTCGGGCACCACGGCGCGGTGCGCGGCCTCGAACGGCGCGGAGAACGTCTCGGCCACGAGCAGCAGGGCAAGCAGCGCCCACACCGGCGTCGAGTCGACGGCGAGGAGGGCGATGACGGCCAGGACGCCGGCCCGGGCCAGGTCGCAGCCGAGCATCACGACCTTGCGCGGCAGCCGGTCGGCCAGCGCGCCCAGCAGCGCCGAGCCGAACACGGCCGGCAGGAAGCTCACGACGAACGCCAGCACGGCGAGGAACGCGCTCTCGGTGCGCGCGAGGACCAGCGAGGCCAGCGCGACCCGAGCCACGTGGTCGCCGAGCTCGCTCGTGACCTGGGCGACGACGAGCCCGCGGAACTCGCGGTGTCGCAGGACGTCCCGGTACGTCGGACGACGTACCGCGTCCGCAGTCCCGTCGCCCGTCCCGGTCACCGGTAGAAGACCCCCTCGACGACAGCCCTGGCGCGCCGGGTGGCACGACGGTAGTCGTCCACCAGCTTCCCTGACGCGCCCGGAGGGTAGCCGAGAACCTGGGCCACGCCGGAGAGCTCGCGCAGGTCCGTCGGGAGGCTGTCGCCCGGACGGCCACGGACGAGCAGCACGGCGTTGCGGACCCGGCTCGCCGTGCGCCAGGCGTGCGAGAGGGTGCGGGCCTGCTCGGCGTCGAGCAGCCCAGCGTCACGCGCCGCCGTGACGGCGCGCAGGGTCTCGGTGGTGCGCAGCCCGGGCACCCGCGCGGCGTGGCGGAGCTGCAGCAGCTGGACCGTCCACTCGACGTCGGCCAGCCCGCCGGGGCCGAGCTTCGTGTGCCGGGCCGGGTCGGCGCCGCGGGGCAGCCGCTCGGCCTCCACCCGCGCCTTGAGCCGCCGGATCTCGCGGACCGACGCGTCGTCGAGCCCCTCCCGGCGGTAGCGCAGCGGGTCCACCAGCTCGACGAACCGCTTGCCGAGGTCGGGATCTCCGGCGACCGGGTCGGCACGGAGCAGGGCCTGGCTCTCCCACACGTGCGACCAGCGCTCGTAGTAGGCGGCGTAGGACGCCAGGCTGCGCACGAGCGGGCCCTGGCGCCCCTCGGGCCGCAGGTCGGCGTCCATGGCCAGCGGTGGGTCGGGCGAGGGCACGGAGAGCAGACGGCGCAGCTCGCCCACCACCGCGTGCGCGGCCTCGGAGGCGTCCTGGTCGTCGGCGCCGTCCACCGGGTCGTGGACGAAGAGCACGTCCGCGTCGCTGGCGTAGGACAGCTCCCGGCCGCCGAACCGCCCCATCGCGATCACGGCCAGCCTCGTCGGCAGCTCCCCGCCCCGCTCCTCGCGCACCGAACGGCTCGCGACGTCGAGCGCCGCCTGCACAGTCGCGGCGGCGACGTCGGTCAGGGCGTCCTCGACCTGCTCCACCGTCACGACGCCGAGCAGGTCGGCGGTAGCGACCCGGAACAGCTCGCGTCGCCGCACGCCCCTGGCGATGGCGACCGCGGACTCCGGGTCGTCGTGCCGACCGGTCGCGCTGGCCAGCTCAGCGGCGAGCTGGTGGCGCGACCGTGGCACCAGCACGTCCTCGTCGGCGAGCATCCGCACGGCCTCGGGGGCCCGGACGAGCAGGTCGACGGCGTACCGGCTGCTCGCCAGCAGCAGGGCCATCCGCTGCGCGACCGCCCCCTCGTCGCGAAGCAGGCGGAGGTACCACGGCGTCGTGCCGAGCGCGTCACTGATCTGCCGGAAGGCGAGCAGCCCGCCGTCGGGGTCCGGAGCGTCGGCGAACCAGCCGAGCAGCACCGGAAGCAGGGTCCGCTGGATCGCTGCTCGCCGGCTGACGCCCTCGGTGAGCGCCTCGAGGTGGCGCAGGGCACCGGCCGGGTCGACGTACCCGAGAGCCTCCAGCCGGGACGCGGCCGCCGCCGGCGTGAGCCGCGCCTCGTCGGAGGCGAGCCGGGCGACCGAGCTCAGCAGGGGGCGGTAGAAGAGCTTCTCGTGCAGCCGGCGCACCTCGCGGGCGTGCCGTCGCCACTCGCGGTCCAGGTCCTCGACCGGGGCGGAGCGCAGCCCCAGCGACCGGCCGAGCCGGCGCAGCTCGACCGGGTCCTCGGGCATCACGTGGGTCCGCCGCAGCCGGTGCAGCTGCAGCCGGTGTTCGACCGTCCGCAGGAACCGGTAGGCCCGGTCCAGCTCCGCGGCGTCGGCCCGGCCGACGTAGCCGTAGGTCGACAGCGCCTCGAGCGCCTCGAGGGTGTTCGGGTTGCGCAGCGTCTCGTCGGTGCGGCCGTGCACGAGCTGCAGCAGCTGGACGGCGAACTCCACGTCGCGCAGCCCGCCCGGACCGAGCTTGAGCTCGCGGTGGCTCGACCGGGTCGCGAGGGTGTCCTCCACCCGCCGGCGCATCTGCTGGACGTCCGCGACGAAGTCCGGCCGGTCGGCGGCCTGCCACACCATCGGCGCGACGGCTTGCAGGTAGTCGCGACCGAGGGCCAGGTCGCCGGCGACCGGCCTGGCCTTCAGCAGGGCCTGGAACTCCCAGGTCTTGGCCCACCGCTCGTAGTAGGCGACGTGGCTGGCCACCGTGCGGACCAGCGGCCCGGCCCGACCCTCCGGCCGGAGTGCGGCGTCCACCGGCCAGATCGTGCCCTCCGCCGTCGTGGCGGAGCAGGCGCGCATCATCGCCACTGCAAGGGCGGCGGCCGTACGCATGGCCGCCTGCCCGGCCACGGCGTTTCCGTCGGCCGTGACCGGCTCGGCGACGAACACGACGTCGACGTCGCTGACGTAGTTGAGCTCGCGGCCCCCGCACTTGCCCATCGCCACCACGGCCAGCCGGCACGTCGCGGCGGCCTCGCCCAGCTCGGCCCGACCCACGGCGAGTGCCGCCTCCAGCGTGGCCCCCGCGAGGTCGGCCAGCTCGGCCGCGATGTCGGCCACCTCTGCACCGCCGCCGACGTCGCGCGCCGCGAGCCCGAGCAGCGCCGCGCGGTAGCCGATGCGCAGCGCATCCAGCACGGACGACCCGGCGGTCGAGGCCACCGGCGTCTCGGCGACGGGGTCGGCCCCGACAGCGGTCAGCAGGTCTGCACGCAGCGCAGCCGCCGTGGGCCGTGCCTCGTGCTCACCGGCCAGCAGGTGCCAGTGCAGCGGATGCCGGGCAAGGTGGTCGCCGAGCGCGCTGCTCGCGCCGAGCACGCCGAGCAGCCCGGTGCGTAGACCCACGTCGGCGCACAGGGCCGCGGCCAGGTCCTCCCCGTCGGGAGCCGCCGCGAGCAGCCGGTCGAGGGCCGCCAGGGCGGTGTCCGGGTCGGCGACGAGGCTCAGCGCCGCGAGCACCTGCTCGTCGCCGACCAGGGCGGCCAGCGGAGGTGACGACTCCGCCACCGCGGCAGCACGGGCCGGCTCGGTGAAACCCACCCGGGCCAGCCGCGCGCTGGCACTTCTGCCGCGACCGGATGTCACGGTGGTCACGCTATCGACTGACCGGCCGGACCCCACGTCTCTCGACCACCGCCGCGAACGCGGCGGCGACCGGGCGCCAGGTCGCGACCAGCTCTCCGGTCGCGTCCTCGACCTCGGCCACCAGGTCCTCCGGTCGGCGGCCGGCGGCGACGAGCAGCGGGCTGTCCTCGCGGGCCCACGCCGCGGCGATCTCCGGCGTGACCTCCGGGTGCCCCTGGACCCCCCAGGCGGCTGGGCCGAGCCGGAACGCCTGGTGCGGATATGCGGGTGAGGTCGCCAGCAGCACGGCGCTCGGGGGCAGCAGGTCGATCTCCTCCCAGTGCCACTGCAGCACCCGGGCCGTGGCCGGCAGGGAGGAGAACACCGGGTCGTCGGCAGCGGACGCCGTCGGCGTCGTCGGGAGGACACCCAGCTCGGGGCCGACCAGGCCCCGCCGGACTCCGCCGTCACAGGCCAGCGCGAGCAGCTCGGCGCCCAGGCAGATGCCGAACGTCGGAAGGCCGGTCGTGGCCGCCCGCGACAGGAGGGCCCGCGTGGCCGGGAGCCATGGGCACCGGTCGTCGTCCGCCGGTCCCATCGCTCCGCCCAGCACCAGCAGGCCGTCGAAGCCCTCGGTGCCGCCGATGCCGTCGGGGCCGTCGGGCCCGGGCAGCTCCTCACCCGCGTACGGGTGCCGGACGTCGAGGGCCAGGCCGGCGTCGGCGAGCCAGTCGCCCCACCACCCCGGCCCGGTGCTCTCCTCGTGCTGCACGACCAGGACGGTCGGGGTGCGCTGCGACCTCGGATGCACCCTCATCGGGGTCAGGATCACAGCACCGAGAGGTAGCGGTCCAGCTCGAACGGCGTCACCTCGCGGCGGTAGTCCAGCCACTCGGCCCGCTTGTTGCGCAGGAAGAAGTCGAAGACGTGCTCGCCGAGCACCTCGGCGACGAGCTCGCTGCTCTCCATCCGGCGGATCGCCTCGGACAGGTTGGTCGGCAGCGGCTCGATCCCCAGGGACCGGCGCTCCGCGTCGGTCAATGCCCACACGTCGTCCTCGGCCGCCTCCGGCAGCTCGTAGCCCTCCGCGATGCCCTTCAGGCCGGCGCCGAGGATCACCGCGTAGGCGAGGTAGGGGTTGGTCGCCGAGTCCGGCGTGCGCAGCTCGACCCGGGTCGACTGTCCCTTCGCGGGCTTGTACATCGGCACCCGGACCATCGCCGAGCGGTTGTTGTGGCCCCAGCAGACGTACGCCGGGGCCTCACCGCCGCCGAGCAGCCGCTTGTAGGAGTTGACCCACTGGTTGGTGACCGCCGTGATCTCACCGGCGTGATGCAGCAGGCCGGCGATGAACGACCGCGCTACCTTGGACAGCTGGTAGGGCGCCCCTGCCTCGAAGAACGCGTTGCGCTCCCCCTCGAAGAGAGAGAGGTGGGTGTGCATCCCGGAGCCGGGGTGGTCGGTCAACGGCTTCGGCATGAACGAGGCGTAGACGTCCTGGCTGAGCGCCACCTGCTTCATCACGTGGCGGAACGTCATGACGTTGTCGGCGGTCGAGAGCGCGTCGGCGTAGCGCAGGTCGATCTCCTGCTGCCCCGGCGCCCCCTCGTGGTGGCTGAACTCGACCGAGATCCCCATGTTCTCCAGCATCGTGATCGCGTCGCGCCGGAAGTCGTGGCCGATGCCGTGCGCGATGTGGTCGAAGAAGCCGCCCTGGTCCACCGGGGTCGGCGGCTGGCCACCGGTCGGCTGGTCCCGGAACAGGAAGAACTCGATCTCGGGGTGTGTGTAGAAGGCGAACCCCAGGTCGGCCGCCTTCGCGAGGGTGCGCTTGAGCACCTGCCGGGGGTCGGCGTAGGACGGTGTGCCGTCCGGCAGCACGATGTCGCAGAACATCCGCGCGGTCCCCGGCGTCTCCGAGCGCCACGGGAGGATCTGGAACGTGCCCGGGTCCGGCCGGGCCAGCATGTCCGACTCGGCCACCCGCGCGAAGCCCTCGATCGCCGACCCGTCGAAGCCGATGCCCTCGTCGAAGGCACCCTCGAGCTCGGCCGGCGCGACGGCCACCGACTTGAGGAAACCCAGCACGTCGGTGAACCAGAGCCGCACGAAGCGGATGTCGCGCTCCTCGAGCGTCCGGAGGACGAACTCCTGCTGCTTGTCCATGGGCGCATCGTGCCGGGCAGGTGTTTCGGCGGTGTTACGCATACCGTCGTCCCACCGCACCAGAGGGCATGGGCCGTCCGACCGACCCCGAATGGCCGAACGGGTCGAGTTCCTTTGCCAAGACCGCGCAGCACCGTGGTGCTGTGCACACTCTGCGATGACGATCATCACCGGGCACGGACTTCCCTGTCAGCCTCCTCACCCCCTTGGAGACGTTCCATGACCCGCACCGCTTCCCTGCCCGCAGTCCCCACCGCCGTTCTGGCCTTTCTCGCAGCGCTCGCGCTGGCGGTGACGGCGGTCCTCGTCGCCGGCATCGGTTTCGGCAGCACGGACTCCGCCGGGGCCTCATGGCACAAGAGCACCCAGGCCGGCGCCTCCTGGCACGTCGTGTCGACCCGCGGCGCGTCCTGGCACTGAGTGTCTCCCGGTTGACCTGACAGAGGGCAACCGGATGATTTCTCAGCGTGATCGGCGGAGATGGCGCACACTGCACGGGTGGGACCACGCCCGGCCGCCGATCGCCTGATCTGGCTGCTCAGTGCCGGCCTGGCCACCATCGGACTGGTCCTGTGGTGGCTGGGCCCGCCACTGCCCGAGCTCGAGCCCCGTCTGTGGTGGCCGCTGCTCGCCGTGCTGTTCGGGGTCAGCGAGCGCTTCGCCATCCACCTGCCGTTCGGTCGCGACAACCACAGCATCACGTTCAGCCAGGCGCCGCTCGTGCTGGGGCTGCTCTTCCTCGACCTCGACAGCCTCCTGCTCGCCGCCTTCGTCGGCATCACGGCGGCCCAGCTGGTCGGCTACCGGCACCCGCCCATCAAGATCGCCTTCAACACCGCGTCCAACGTGGCACAGGTGTCGGTCGGTGCCGCCGTGTTCGCGGGGCTGCTGTCCTGGCTCGGCGTCGACCCCGGCGGTCTCGCGCCGGCTGTCTGGGCCGCGGCGTTGGCGGCGACCCTCGCCGCGGACCTGGTCGCCAACCTGGCGCTGTTCGCCATCATCAGCCTGCGGCAGGGCCACTGGGACACCGGAGTCTTCCTGCGCACGCTCGCGATCGCCGCCGTGAGCACGCTGGTCGTCACCGACCTGGCGCTGGTCACGGCGATCCTGCTGGTCCGTGAGCCGGAAGCGCTGGCCCTCCTGTCGGTGGTCGGCGTGCTGTCCTTCCTGCTCTACCGCGGCTATCACGTCCAGCGCCTTCGCTACAGCCGGCTCGAGCTGCTCTACCGGTTCACCCAGTCCGTCGACCAGGCGCTGCAGCACGGGTCGGTCGAGGACGCGGTGTGCCGCGGTGCCCGCGACCTGCTGCGCGCCCGTCACGCGGAGCTGATCCCCTGCGCCGGCGCGGCCGACGTCGCGGTCGAGGAGTGGTACGCGTCGGCCTGCTCGGGTGAGCTCGTCCGGCTGCCCCGGGGCGGTCAGGGACCTGCGTACGACGCTCTCCGGCGTGCCGGGCACGTCGACGCGATGGCCGTGCCCCTGCGCGAGGGCGGTGAGATCGTCGCGATCCTCGCGGTCGCCGACCGTCTCGACGACGTGAGCACCTTCGACGGGCACGACGCCCGCCTGTTCGAGGCGCTCGCCGGCCACGCCCGCGTCGCGCTGGCGAACGCGGAGCTCGTGCAGCGCGTCCGTGATGCGGCCCGGGACACCGAGCACCTCTCCCTGCACGACCCGCTCACCAGCCTGCCCAACCGGCTGCACTTCCAGCAACGGCTCGAGCGGCGCCTGGCGACGACCGGGTCCGCGGCCGTCCTGCTGATGGACATCGACCGCTTCAAGGAGGTCAACGACACCCTCGGGCACGACGTCGGCGACCAGCTGCTCCGGGAGGTCGGCCGCCGGTTGCGTCTCCTCGAGGGGCCGGAAACGGTGGTGGCCCGC
>DASVED010000277.1:0-2456 GCA_036380775.1 Actinomycetes bacterium | reverse complement strand
GTGGTCCGCGGCCGCCATGGGGATGCTCGGGCTCGAGACCGCGCTCTCCGTCGTGCAGGAGGCGATGGTCGAGACTGGCCTGCTCGACTGGGCTGGCGTCGCCGACCGGATGTCGACCCGCCCGGCCCGGATCGGCCTGCTCGACGACCACGGCACCCCCCTGGAGGACGGCGCGCCGGCCAACCTGGTGCTCGTCGACCCCGCCGCCCGTCGCGAGATCGACCCGTTCGCGCTGGCGTCCCGCAGCCGCAACACGCCCTACGCCGGGCGGACCCTGCCCGGCGCGGTGGTCGCCACCTTCCTGCGCGGCGTCCCGACCGTCCTCGACGGGAAGCTCCAGTGAGTCGTCAGGGTCGGCAGTCCCGGCCGCTGCAGATCAACTGTGCGCTAACACACCAGACACGCCGTGCGAGTGGTGTGTCGGCGCACATCCGGTGGTGGGGGCGGTGGTGAGAGCCGCACCCGCGCTGCTGGTCCTCGAGGACGGACGGGCGTTCCGGGGGGAGGCGTTCGGAGCCGCCGGCGAGACGTTCGGGGAAGCCGTTTTCTCGACCGGGATGACCGGCTACCAGGAGACGCTGACCGACCCGTCCTACCACCGCCAGGTCGTCGTCATGACCGCGCCGCACGTCGGCAACACCGGCGTCAACGACGAGGACGCCGAGTCGTCGCGGATCTGGGTGAGCGGGTACGTCGTCCGCGACCCGGCCAGGCGGCCGTCGTCCTGGCGGTCGCAGCGGCCGCTGGACGAGGAGCTCGAGACCCAGGGCGTGGTCGGGATCAGCGCCGTGGACACCCGGGCCCTGACCCGGCACCTGCGCGAGCGGGGGGCGATGCGGGTAGGCATCAGCACCGAGGACACCGACGAGGCCTCGCTGCTGGGCCGGGTGCAGGCCGCCGCGCCGATGGCGGGCGCAGACCTCACCGGCGAGGTGACGACCCTTGAGCCGTACGTCGTGCCCGCGACCGGGCAGCGCCGGTTCACCGTGGCTGCCGTCGACCTGGGCATCAAGCGGATGACGCCCCTGCGGATGGCGGAGCGGGGCATCGAGACCCACGTGCTGCCCGCGACCTCGAGCGTCGAGGAGGTCCTCTCGACCGGGGCCGACGGGGTGTTCCTGTCCAACGGCCCGGGCGACCCCGCCACCGCCGACCGGGCGGTCGCCCTGACCGCCGACCTCCTCGGCCGCGGGGTGCCGGTCTTCGGGATCTGCTTCGGCAACCAGGTGCTGGGCCGGGCGCTCGGGCTGGGCACCTACAAGCTGCGCTACGGGCACCGCGGCATCAACCAGCCGGTGCAGGACCGCGCCACCGGACGGGTCGAGGTCACGGCTCACAACCACGGCTTCGCGGTGGACGCCCCCCGCGACGGCACCTTCGACACGCCGTTCGGCCTGGCCGAGGTCAGCCACGTCTGCCTCAACGACGATGTCGTCGAGGGTCTGCGCTGCCGGGACGTCCCGGCGTTCTCGGTGCAGTACCACCCGGAGGCCGCGGCCGGCCCCCACGACGCTTCGTACCTGTTCGACCGGTTCACCGAGCTGCTGGGGAAGGTCGCCTGATGCCGCGCCGCGACGACATCCGCAGCGTGCTGGTCATCGGCTCCGGGCCGATCGTCATCGGGCAGGCCTGCGAGTTCGACTACTCGGGCACCCAGGCCTGCCGCGTGCTGCGCGAGGAGGGGATCCGGGTCGTCCTGGTCAACTCGAACCCGGCGACGATCATGACCGACCCCGAGTTCGCCGACGCCACCTACATCGAGCCGATCACGCCCGAGATCGTCGCGAAGGTCATCGAGAAGGAGCGCCCGGACGCCCTGCTCGCCACGCTCGGGGGCCAGACCGCGCTGAACACGGCGATGGCGCTGCACGCGGCGGGAGTCCTCGAGGAGTACGGCGTCGAGCTGATCGGCGCCAACGTCGCGGCGATCGAGGCGGGGGAGGACCGGCAGCGCTTCAAGGCGGTGGTCGAGCAGATCGGCGCCGAGTCGGCCCGCAGCGTGATCGCCCGCACCGTGGACGAGTGCCTGGCCGCCGCGGCGGACCTCGGCTACCCGATGGTCCTGCGGCCGTCCTTCACGATGGGCGGCGCGGGCTCCGGCCTGGCCCGCGACGAGGAGCAGCTGCGCCGGATGGCCGCCGCCGGCCTGCAGGCCAGCCCGACCAGCGAGGTCCTCCTGGAGGAGTCGATCCTCGGCTGGAAGGAGTACGAGCTCGAGCTGATGCGGGACACCGCGGACAACGTGGTCGTCGTCTGCTCGATCGAGAACCTCGACCCGATGGGCGTGCACACCGGCGACAGCATCACCGTCGCGCCGGCCATGACGCTGACCGACCGTGAGTACCAGCGGCTCCGCGACATCTCGATCGACGTGATCCGCGCGGTCGGCGTGGACACCGGCGGCTGCAACATCCAGTTCGCGGTCAACCCGGACGACGGCCGGGTGATCGTGATCG
>DASVED010000276.1:0-4126 GCA_036380775.1 Actinomycetes bacterium | reverse complement strand
AGCAGTGTCTTGCGGACGATCTCCTGCAGCACACCGTGGCCGATCCGCCGCGGCTGCCACGGCGACCCGCCGGCCGCCATGTACCAGCGCAGCGCGTCGGCGCCGTGCTCGTCCATGAGCGGCATCGGCTGCAGCACGTTGCCCAGGTGCTTGCTCATCTTGCGACCGTCCTCGGCGACGATGTGGCCGAGGCACACGACGTTCTCGTACGACGAGCGGCCGTGCACGATCGTGTTGACCGCCATCAGCGTGTAGAACCAGCCGCGGGTCTGGTCGATCGCCTCGCAGATGAACTGCGCGGGGAACGCGGCGCCGAACTTCTCCTTCGAGCCCGGCACGGCGGGGTAGCCCCACTGCGCGAACGGCATCGAGCCCGAGTCGTACCAGGCGTCGATGACCTCGGGGACCCGGTGCATGGTGGCGCCGGGGTCATCGCAGGCCGTGCAGGGCAGGGTGACGTCGTCGACGTACGGCCGGTGCGGGTCGAGGGCGGACAGGTCCTGGCCCGCGAGGTCGCCGAGCTCGGCCAGCGACTCGACGCACACGAGATGGGTCGGGTCGGCCGTGCAGCGCCAGACGGGCAACGGTGTGCCCCAGTAGCGCGACCGGGACAGGGCCCAGTCGATGTTGTTGTGCAGCCAGTCGCCGTAGCGCCCCCACTTGATGCTCTCGGGGAACCAGTTGGTGCGCTCGTTCTCGCCGAGCAATGCGTCCTTGACCTGTGTCGTGCGGACGTACCACGACGGCTGGGCGTAGTAGAGCAGCGCGGTGTGGCAGCGCCAGCAGTGCGGGTAGGCGTGCTCGTAGGCCTGGTGGCGGAAGAGCAGCCCGCGGTGCTCGAGGTCGCGGACCAGCTTCTGGTCGGCGCTCTTGAAGAACTCGCCGCCGACCAGCGTGACGTCGGGCGCGAAGTGGCCGTCCGGCAGGACGGGACGCACGACCGGCAGGCCGTACTGCCGGCAGACGACCAGGTCCTCGGCGCCGAACGCGGGCGCCTGGTGGACCAGCCCGGTGCCGTCGTCGGTGGTGACGTAGTCGGCTAAGACTATGAAGTGCCCGGCGGTGTCTCCGTTGCCGGCCGGCCAGTCGACGAGCTCGAACGGACGCTGGTACCTCCAGCGCTCCATCTCCGCCCCGGGGAACCGGTCCTGCACCGTCCAGCCGTCACCGAGCGCCTGCTCGGCCAGTGGCTCGGCGACCACCAGGGTCTCGGTCCCGTTGCTCGCCGTCACGTAGGTCACGTCGGCGCGGACGGCGACAGCAGTGTTCGCGACCAGCGTCCACGGTGTGGTGGTCCAGACCAGGAGAGCGGCCTTCCCGGCGTACGGGCCGCTCGTCACCGGGAACCGGACGTAGACCGACGGGTCGACGACCGTCTCGTATCCGCCTGGCTGCCCGAGCTCGTGGTCGGACAGCGTGGTGCCGCAGCGCGGGCAGTAGGGCGCCACCCGGTAGTCCTCGACGAGCAGGCCCTTGTCGTAGACCTGCTTGAGCGACCACCAGACGCTCTGCACGTACTCCGGGTCCATGGTGCGGTAGGGCTCGGTCATGTCGACCCAGTAGCCCATCCGCTCGGTCATCTCCTCGAACTCGCCGACGTGCCGCAGGACCGACTCGCGGCAGCGCGCGTTGAACTCGGCGACGCCGTAGGCCTCGATGTCCGGCTTGCCGCTGAAGCCGAGCTCCTTCTCGACCGCGATCTCCACCGGGAGGCCGTGGCAGTCCCAGCCGGCCTTGCGGACCACGTAGTGGCCCTGCATGGTCTTGAACCGCGGGAAGACGTCCTTGAAGACGCGGGCCTCGACGTGGTGGACGCCGGGCATGCCGTTCGCGGTCGGAGGACCCTCGTAGAACGTCCAGGGCTCGCCGCCCTGCGTCTGCTCCAGGCTGCGCGCGAACGTCGCGTTCTCCCGCCAGAACGCGAGGACGTCGTGCTCCATCGCCGGCAGGTCGACCTGCGGTGGGACGGGCGTGTAGCGGTCGCTCGCGGTCACGGGCTCCGGGCTCCTTCGTCGGCGTGGCTCTCCGGCGAAGGGACGAGACCGTCGCGTGCGCGGACCCGCGGTACCACCCTCCTTGGCCGCCCGACGTGCAGGCTGACCCACTCTGTGCGTCCTGCTGCCGGGTCTAGTCGCCTCGTCGCCGGGTCGCGGCGGGCTTTCTTCCGGCGGCTCGGGGGTGATGGCCCCGTCGTCACCGTGCAGGTACGCAGGGAGCCTACTGGCAAACGGCCGAGGGGCGCTTCCCGGATTCGGTCCGGTCGGCGCCCCTCGGCGGTCGCTGGGTCGGTCTGCTGGGCGGGCTCACACCCGGTGCGCCCGCAGGCGGGCGAGGCGTGAGCGACGGTGGTGGTTCTCGGCCACGCCGTCGGTGATCTGGCGGGCGAGTGCGGTGCTGAACATCGCTGTCTCCTTCGTGCCGGGCCGGGGGTCCTGCTGACAGACACGACGCTAGGCACGCCGGCCGGCCCCGACGACCGGGTCAGCACCACGTCCGGGGGAGGTTGGCACCACTGTTCTGCTGGGGCGGCCTTCCCTCAGCTGGGCGGCTCGCCCGACCGATGTCGGCCGCCTCGGTGCCTACGGTTCGAAGCAAGGCACCGGACCTCCCGGGCCAGCACCCAAGGAGCGCGTCATGGCCCACCCCCTCGAGTCCGTCCGGGTCATCTGGTCCCCGACCGACGAGCAGTTCTTCCACTCGACAGCAGGTCTCTTCGGCCCCGAGTTCCTCTGGGGCGCCGGGACACTGCTCGCGAGCTACGACGCGGACGATTCGCACTCCCCGGCGACGACCGAAGCCCCCTCGGTGGTCACGATGCACCAGTCGGCGGCGCGTCGCCGTGCGGCAGCGTGACGGCTGACCCCCTGCCCGCCGTACGGCTGGCCCCCTCCCGACCGACGCCGTGGACCGGCATGATCCTCCCGGGAGGTGTGCCGGCCGTGTCGGTGGTGCGGGTGCTTGTGGTCGACGACCAGGAGCCGTTCCGGCGCGCCATGACGTCGGTGGTCCAGGAGACGGACGGCTTCGAGGTCGTCGGTGAGGCAGCCTCCGGCGAGGAGGCCGTCGACGCGGCGACCGCCCTCCGCCCGGACCTGGTGCTGATGGACGTGAACCTGCCCGGGATCGACGGTCTCGAGGCGACCCGCCGCCTGATGGCCGGGAGCGACCCGCCCGTCGTGCTGCTCCTCTCGACCTACGACGAGGACGCCGGCGAGGGCTTCATCGCCGAGTCCGGAGCGGCCGACTACGTGACCAAGTCGGCGTTCGGCCCGGACCGGCTCGAGGACGTCTGGTCCGCTGCCGCCCGCTGACCACCGGACGGACGCGCGGTGCTGACCAGTCGCCGCAGCTCGTCCAGGGCGGTCGACGCGCCGTCCCGCTCGGCCTGCAGGTCGATCGGTCCCAGCCCCTGGCGCGTCCGATCCGCCGCGGTCTCGAGGCGTCCCGGGAGCGGCGCGAGGTGCGGCAGCACGCCGCGGTGCAGGGCGGCAGCGAACCGGGACTTCTCCTCGTCACCCGCCACGACGAGCGCCCGGCGTGAGTCGCGCAGCGCGACGGTCTGCCGGTGCAGCTCCGCGACGTTGCCCGCCAGCTCGGTCTCGAGCCGCAGGTTGCGCATCGCGAGGGCTGTCTGGGCGATCAGGCGCTCGACCAGTCCCACCTCCGCCGGCCGTAGCTCTCGACCAGGAGGAAGGACCACCTCCACCCGGCCGAGCCGGTCGCCGCCGTCGGTCACGGCGAACGCGGTCGGCGAGCCTGTCGGCACGTCGCTGGCGAGGGCCTCGGGCGGCCAGGCCGCCGAGACCTCGCGGCCGCCCGGGAGCTCGAGGACGCACGTGACCCGCCGGGCACCCGTCGCGTCGCTCACCGCCTGGGCGACGTTGCGCAGCAGGTCCTCCGTCCCCGGTGCCTGCTGGAGGTTGCGGCCGAGGTCGGCGAGCGCTTCGTAGGGCGCCGCCCGCGGCCCGAACGCCATCCGGTCGGCGAAGCGCACGATCCGGCGGCGTAGGGGCTGGAACGCCAGGGCCACGGCGGCGGTCGCCAGGAGTGACGGCCAGAACCGGTCGTCGCGCCCGGGCATGCCGCCGACCACCACGACGAGCGCGATGTAGCCCGCCGCCACGAC
>DASVED010000275.1:0-28084 GCA_036380775.1 Actinomycetes bacterium | reverse complement strand
GCACGGGTCCTGCGGGCCCGCACGGCACTCGCCAACGCCCTGTTCTGACGCGCTACCGCCGATGCCGAAGGCCGCTCCCTTGTGGGGGCGGCATTCGGCGTTCGCCGGTGGCTAGACGAGGAAGATGATCAGCAGGATGACGGCGATCACCAGTGCGGCGATGGCGATGGTCCGAGTGTTCATGGAAACTCCGATCGGTCGGTAGGGGACTCTGGCCTTGTTGTCTCCCGGCCCCGCGGTTGCAAACGTGCCGGTCAGGTGCGGAGTCGCCGTCCCACAGGTCACTGTCGGTGGGCACTCCCTGCTGCAAGAGGGTGCACCCGAGCCGCCCCTAGAGCCGCGGGGCGGGGAGGTCGCCCCGCCATGTCGTGAGGAGCGCCCGGTCTTGCTCTGCGCCCTCGAGATCCAGGTCCAGCAGCGCGGTCCCGTAGCCGCGTCGGTCGAGACCTGCCGGATCGCGTTCGCCGGTTCGACGGTGCCGGTCCGCCAGGCAGGACTCGCTGCCCGTCGTGGCCGTGGAGCAGCTCCGTCGAGCAGACCGCGCACCTGAGAGGTCACCTGGCGGTAGCTCTGACCGTCCCGCAGGCGGCGGTTGCCCGGGCTAGGTCCGACGTCACCACGAGATCCAGCCCGTCGTCCCGGCGCCGCCGGCCGAGGTCCAGCGCGTTCTCCCGTCCGGCCGTGGACAGCTCGCCCGGAAGCCGGGCCGGTGGCCACGCCCGACTCGTTGTCCACCGTCGTCGCGTGGGTCTCGTAGACCAGGTGCACTCCCACGTGACAAGCGAGCGAGGCGCTAGGGAGCCGGCCGGTGCAGCCAGACGGTGCCCAGGGGCGGCACCCGCAGCGTCGCCGAGGCGGGCTGGCCGTGCCAGGCCTCGCCGGAGGCGTCCACCCCGCCGAGGTTGCCCACACCGCTGCCCACGTAGGCCTCGGCATCGGTGTTGAGGACCTCGTCCCACCGCCCGGCGGACGGAAGTCCCACGCGGTATCCCTCGTGCGGCGTGGCGGCGAAGTTGGCGATGCAGGCCAGCGCCGACCCGTCCGCGCCCCACCGCAGGAAGGAGAACACGTTGTTGCTCGCGTCGTTGGCGTCGATCCACGCGAAGCCGCTCGGGTCTGCGTCGCGCGACCACAGGGCCGAGGTCGACGAGTAGACACCGTTCATGTCGTGGACCAGTGTCTGGATGCCCCTGTGGTCCGGGTTCTCGGTCAGCCACCAGTCCAGCGAGCGGGACTCGGCCCACTCGGACTCCTGGCCGAGCTCCGAGCCCATGAAGAGCAGCTGCTTGCCGGGGTGCGCCCACATGAAGGCCAGGTAGGCGCGCAGGTTGGCCAGCTGCTGCCAGCGGTCGCCCGGCATCTTGCGCAGCAGCGAACCCTTGCCGTGCACGACCTCGTCGTGGGAGATCGGCAGCACGTAGTGCTCGGAGTACGCATACATCATCGAGAACGTCATCTGGTGGTGGTGGTACTGGCGATAGATCGGCTCGTGCGACATGTAGTCCAGCGAGTCGTGCATCCAGCCCATGTTCCACTTGAAGCCGAACCCCAGGCCCCCGAGGTGGGTGGGCCTCGTGACCCCGGGCCACGCGGTCGACTCCTCGGCGATCGTCACGATCCCGGGCACCCGCTTGTACGCGGTGGCGTTCATCTCCTGGAGGAACGAGACGGCTTCGAGGTTCTCGCGACCGCCGAACTCGTTCGGGGCCCACTCGCCCTCCTTGCGCGAGTAGTCGAGGTACAGCATCGAGGCCACTGCGTCGACGCGCAGCCCGTCGATGTGGAACTGCTCCAGCCAGTACAGCGCGTTGGAGACGAGGAAGTTGCGGACCTCCGTACGACCGAAGTTGAAGACGTACGTGCCCCAGTCGAGCTGCTCGCCGCGCCGAGGGTCAGGGTGCTCGTAGAGAGCAGTCCCGTCGAAACGGGCGAGTGCCCACGCGTCCTTCGGGAAGTGCGCCGGCACCCAGTCGACGATCACGCCGATGCCTGCCTGGTGGAGCCGGTCGACCAGGTAGCGGAAGTCGTCGGGGTTGCCGAACCGGGACGTCGGCGCGAAGTAGGACGACACCTGGTAGCCCCATGAGCCCCCGAACGGGTGCTCCGCGACGGGGAGCAGCTCCACGTGGGTGAAGCCGAGGTACGTCACGTGCCCGACGAGCTGGTCGGCGAGCTCGCGGTAGCCGAGGCCCTGCCGCCAGGACCCGAGGTGCACCTCGTAGGTGCTCATCGGGCTGGTCAACGGGTCCTTGCCGGCTCGCTCGCGCATCCAGTCGTCGTCACCCCACTCGTAGTCCGAGGTGAAGACGACCGATGCCGTCGCCGGAGGAACCTCCGCGCGGAACGCGACCGGGTCGGCCTTCTGCCGCCAGACGCCGTCCTGGCCGAGGACGTCGAACTTGTAGTGGGTGCCGTCACCGAGCTCCGGGACGAAGAGCTCCCAGACGCCCGTGGAACCCATGGCCCGCATCGGGTGCGCGCGGCCGTCCCAGTAGTTGAAGTCGCCCGTGAGCCGCACGCCCTGGGCGCTCGGGGCCCAGACCGCGAAGGACGTGCCGTTCACCGTCCCGGCCAGGCCCTCGTACGTGCGGGTGTGGGCTCCGAGGACGCGCCACAGCTCCTCGTGGCGTCCCTCTCCGATGAGGTGCAGGTCGATCTCACCGAGCGTGGGGAGGAACCGGTACGGGTCGTCGGTGAGCCGCGGTGGCCCGTCGTAGGAGACCTCCAGGCGGTAGTCCGGCACGGTCGAGCCCGGAAGCGTGACGACCCAGACGCCATAGCTCTCGTGGCGCATCTGGTGGCGTGCGTCGCCGGCCACCACCGCCACCGCGGTGGCCCATGGCCGCAACGTGCGAACCGTGACACCGCCGGCGTGGAGGTGCGGACCGAGGACCGAGTGCGGGTCGTGATGGACACCGGAGACGAGCCGGTGCAGGTCTTCCGTGGAGACCGGTGCCGGTGGTGGTCCCGACGTCGACACCGTCGCTGGTGTCGCCGGTGTCGCTGGCTGGTTCGTGCGCTGGGTCACGGGTGCCTCACTCCTCGCCGGCAGCGAGCCGGTGGATCGCCGCCATCGGGATCTGCAGCCAGGTCGGTCGATTGCGGGCCTCGTAGAGGACCTCGTAGACCGCCTTGTCGGTCTCGTACGCGCGCAGCAGGACGGGCTGCTGCCGCGGGTCCGCTCCACCTGCCCGGGCGTAGCCGGTCAGGAACGCCTCACGGTTCCGGTCTGCCCACTCCGTGGCACGGTACGCACGCTGCCCGTCCGCGGGGTGGTCGGCGAGCAGGTGCCGGGCGGCGTAGTCGAAGGACCGCAGCATCCCGGCCACGTCCTTCATGGGCGGTTCGAGGCCGCGCCGCTCGGCGAGGGGACGGGCCGGCTCTCCCTCGAAGTCGAGCAGCTTCCACCCGTCCAGGGTCCGCATCACCTGACCGAGGTGGAAGTCCCCGTGCAGGCGTTGCACCGCGACCGGCTCGTCGAGCGCCGCGAGATCGTCGAACGCGCCACGCAGTGCCGCGGCATAGGGCATCAGCTCGGGTACGTCGGCAGCTGTCCGGTCGAGCCTCGACCGCATGCCCTCGGCGACCCCGGCCAGCTCCTTGCGCTCCAGCAGGCCGGTCGGCAGCGCCTCGGCCAGCGCCAGGTGCACCTCGGCGGTCGCCGCGCCGAGCCGGCTCGCCTCCCCGGCGAAGTCGCCACCCACCTCGTCGGCGTGCAGGTCCGCCTCCGCGTAGAGGTCCCGGACACTGGTCTGTGCGAGCTCCCAGCCGTCCGTGGCCCCCTTGAGGAAGACCTGTGACATGGCGAGGCTGGCGGTGACCTCGTTGCCCGAGGGGTCGGTCCAGGTGCCCTCGAGCCAGCCGAGCGGCGCCGCGATGTGCGTGCTGCCGGCCGCTGCCAGGGCGCTGTGCATCTCGATGTCGGGGTTGAGGCCCGACGAGACCTTGCGGAAGACCTTGAGGATGACGGTGTCGCCGAAGATCAGTGAGGTGTTGCTCTGCTCGGCTCCCACGACGATCGACGGTCCACCCGGCGGGAGCTCACGGATGGTGGGTTCCCGGTGGAACGCGAACCCGTCGCCGGCCCGGTCGGCAGCGATGCCCTCGATCCAGAGCCCGGTGCTCTCCTTGTCGTGCAGGGCGTCGTAGACGTACCAGGTCCTGCCGTCGGCGTCCTCTTCCTCGCCGACGAAGGCGTGGGCGAGGTGGGTGGCGGGCTCGGCGTAGGACGCCAGCGGCAGCTGGTAGGTCTCGGTCTCCCCGTCGTCATAGGTCACCTGCACGATGTCGATCCGCACGCCGGACCGCTCCGGCG
The DNA here is from genome assembly GCA_036380775.1 of Actinomycetes bacterium. Taxonomy (GTDB): domain Bacteria; phylum Actinomycetota; class Actinomycetes; order JACCUZ01; family JACCUZ01; genus DASVED01. Next base: position 23,769 of record DASVED010000275.1, on the reverse strand, counting down.
TTGGTTCGCGGAGGGAGGCGACCGTCTGCGCCGCGGTGATCGACCAGAACCGTCCCTTCCCGGCGAACCACCGCTCGTGGCCGATGTGCCCCTCGAGGTCGACACCGTCCTCGCCAGGCGCGGTCGATGGGGTCGAGGTCATCTAGAGCTCCCCTTCCGGTGGGCTCAGGCGGAACCAGTAGAAGCCGTGGCCCGCCAGGGTCAGCAGGTAGGGCAGTTCGCCGATCTGCGGGAAGTGCACCGTGCCCTGCAGCTCGATCGGGAAGTACCCCTCCCAGCGGCGAAGGTCGAGCTCCACCGGCTGGGGGAACCGCGACAGGTTGTTGACGCAGAGCACGATGTCGTCACCGAAGACCCGGACGAAGGACAGCACGGAGGGGTTGCTGCCCCCGAGGTCCTCCCAGGTGCCCAGGCCGAACGCGGGGTTCTGCTTGCGCACCTCGATCATCCGCCGGGTCCAGTGCAGCAGCGACGTGGAGCTGGCGAGCTGTGCCTCGACGCTGGTGACCTGGTGCCCGTAGATCGGGTCCATGATCACGGGCAGGAACAGCTGGCCCGGGTTGCTGGTCGAGAAGCCCGCGTTGCGGTCCGGAGTCCACTGCATCGGTGTGCGCACGCCGTCCCGGTCACCCAGCCAGATGTTGTCGCCCATGCCGATCTCGTCGCCGTAGTAGAGGACGGGCGACCCGGGCAGGGACATCAGCAGCGCGGTGAACAGCTCCAGCTGGTTCTGGTCGTTCTCCAGCAGGGGGGCGAGCCGGCGACGGATGCCGATGTTGGCCTTCATGCGGGGGTCCTTGGCATACTCGCCCCACATGTAGTCGCGCTCCTCGTCGGTCACCATCTCCAGGGTGAGCTCGTCGTGGTTGCGCAGGAAGATGCCCCACTGGCAGTTGTCGGGGATCGCCGGCGTCTGGGCCATGATCTCCGAGATCGGGTAGCGCGACTCCCGCCGGACGCCCATGAACAGCCGGGGCATCACCGGGAAATGGAACGCCATCTGGCACTCGTCGCCGTCCTGGCCGAAGTACTCCACGACGTCGCCCGGCCACTGGTTGGCCTCGCACAGCATGACCCGGTCGGGGTACTGCGCGTCGACCTCCTTGCGGACCCGCTTGAGGAACTCGTGGGTTGCCGGGAGGTTCTCGCAGTTGGTCCCCTCCTCCTCGAACAGGTACGGCACGGCGTCGAGGCGGAACCCGTCGATGCCCAGGTCGAGCCAGAACTTCAGCGCCTCGATCACCGCCTCCTGCACACGAGGGTTCTCGAAGTTCAGGTCCGGCTGGTGGTTGAAGAAGCGGTGCCAGAAGTACTGCTTGCGGACGGGGTCGAAGGTCCAGTTGGACGTCTCGGTGTCGACGAAGATGACGCGCGCGTCGGAGTACGCCTCATCGGTGTCGGCCCATACGTAGAAGTCGCCGAACGGGCCGTTGGGGTCGGTGCGCGAGGACTGGAACCACGCGTGCTGGTCCGAGGTGTGGTTCATGACGAAGTCGATGATCACGCGGATGCCCCGAGCGTGGGCCGCGTCGACGAACTCGACGAAGTCCCCGATGGTCCCGAACTCCGGCAGCACGTCGGTGTAGTCGCTCACGTCGTACCCACCGTCGCGGAGCGGGGAGCGGTAGAACGGCGGCAGCCAGATGCAGTCGACGCCGAGCCACTGGATGTAGTCCAGCTTGTCGATCAGTCCGGCGAGGTCGCCGGTGCCGTCCCCGTTGCTGTCCTTGAAGGACCGGACGAGGACCTCGTAGAAGACTGCACGCTTGTACCAGTGCGGATCGCGCTGGTCGTCGGGCAGGTCGGCGAAGTTGTCGATCGCCGGAACGCCGTGGGCTTCCGGGAGACCGTCAGTCACGGCGCCGACGCCTCCCCGCGGGCGGTGCGCCGGCTCCGGACGGTCAGGATGTGCGCCGGCTCGACGAACGGGTCGAGCCGCACGTAGTTCTCCTTGCCCCAGACGTAGTTGTCGCCGGTCAGCTCGTCATGCACGGCCATGGTGTCGTCCCACTCCAGTCCCAGCGCCGGCATGTCCAGCCGGACTGTGGTCTCCCGGGCCCCGTGCGGATCGAGGTTCACGACGACGATCACCGTGTCGTCGGTGTCTCCCTTGTTCTCGGTCTTCGAGTAGCAGATGATCGCGTCGTTGTCGGCGTGGTGGAAGCGCAGGTTCCGCAGCCGTTGCAGTGCCGGGTGGTCCCGGCGGAGCTGGTTGAGGCGGGTGAGCAGCGGTGCCAGCGTCCGCTTCTCTGCCTCGGCGGCGGCCCAGTCGCGCGGGCGCAGCTGGAACTTCTCGGTGTCGAGGTACTCCTCGCTGCCGGGCCGCACCGCCACGTGCTCGAAGAGCTCGAAGCCGGCGTAGACGCCGTAGGTCGGCGAGAGGCTGGCAGCCAGCACGGCACGGATCCGGAAGGCCGGCGGGCCGCCGTACTGCAGGTACGCGTGCAGGATGTCCGGGGTGTTGACGAAGAAGTTCGGCCGCAGGAAGTGGCTCGTCCGCTGCGAGAGCTCGGTGAGGTACTCCTCGATCTCCCACTTCTCGTTGCGCCAGGTGAAGTACGTGTACGACTGGTGGAACCCCACCCGAGCCAGCGTCTGCATCATGGCCGGCCGGGTGAACGCCTCAGCCAGGAAGATCACGTCCGGGTCCGTCTTGCGGACCTCCGCGAGCAGCCACTCCCAGAAGACCACCGGCTTGGTGTGCGGGTTGTCGACGCGGAAGATCCGGACCCCGTGGTCCATCCAGTAGCGCACGACGCGCAGGACCTCTGCGTAGATGCCCTCGGGGTCCCGGTCGAAGTTGACCGGGTAGATGTCCTGATACTTCTTCGGCGGGTTCTCGGCGAAGGCGATCGTGCCGTCGGCGAGGACCGTGAACCACTCCGGATGCTCCGTGACCCACGGATGGTCCGGCGTGGCCTGCAGGGCGAGGTCGAGCGCAACCTCGAGGCCGAGCTCCTCGGCCCGGGCGACGAACGCGTCGAAGTCGTCGATGGTGCCCAGGTCCGGGTGGATCGCGTCGTGCCCGCCGTCGGGACCGCCGATGGCCCACGGCGACCCGACGTCGTCCGGACCGGGCGACAGCGTGTTGTTCGGACCCTTGCGGTTGGTCGTCCCGATCGGGTGGACGGGGGGCAGGTAGACGACGTCGAACCCCATGTCGCGGACGGCCGGTAGCCGTTCCATCGCGGTCTGGAAGGTGCCGCTGACCATCGCGCCGGTGCGCGGGTCCACGTGGGCGCCCTCGGACCGGGGGAACAACTCGTACCAGCTCCCGTAGAGCGCCCGCTCCCGGTCCACCCACAACGGCATCCGGTCGCTGGCGGTCACCAGCTCGCGCAGGGGGTGCTCGGCCAGCGTCGACCGGACATCGGGGGCTGACGCGGCCGCCAGCCGGGCCGGCACCGGCCGGCTGTCGTCGCGCAGTGCCGTCGCCGCGTCGACCAGGGCGCGCCGGCCGGGGGCGGGCCGCGGCACGGCCGCCGCCCGCTCCATGACGCGGGCGCCTTCCTCCAACATCAGGTCGACGTCGACGCCGGCCTCGATCTTGATCGTCGCGTCGTGCAGCCAGGTCCCTACCGGGTCGCTCCACGCCTCGACCGTGAACGTCCATCGCCCCGGGCTGGTCGGCGTGACATCCGCGTGCCAGCGGTCGGTGCCGGGGGCCCCCAATGTCATCCGGGTGAACGGCCCCTTGCGACCCTTCGCATCGCGCAGCACGACGTCCGCGGCAACCATGTCGTGGCCCTCGCGGAAGACGGTGGCGCTCACCGTGAAGGTCTCGCCGACGACGGCCTTCGCCGGCCAGCGACCGCAACCTTCGGCGGGCTGCACGTCCAGGATGGGGATGCGTCCGATCATTGGCCAGGAACCTACCCAGGTCCGGTGGCCGCACGCACACCCGCTGGCGTCCGGCCCGTGGATCGGGGATCAGCGGCTCTCGGAGTCCCGCTATCGTGGCCCGGTGAAGGCCATCCGTCGGTTCACCGTCCGTACCGTCCTGCCGCAGGCGCTGGAGCCCCTCGGGGAGCTCGCCCTGAACCTTCGGTGGTCGTGGCACACGCCGACCGAGTCGCTCTTCGAGAGCCTCGACCCCCGGCTGTGGGACCAGGTCGGCGGCGACCCGGTGGCCCTCCTCGGTGCCCTCGGCCCGGAACGGCTCGGCGCGTTGGCCGACGACGGGGACGTGGTGCGCCGGGTGGCCGAGGCGCACGCGGACCTGCAGGCCTACCTGCGCGACGACAGGTGGTACCAGGACCTCGCCGAGGCTGCCGGGGACGCGTCGGTCGGGGACGGTCGCGCGGACCTGCCGGCCTCAATCGCCTACTTCTCCCCCGAGTTCGGGATCACGGCGGTGCTCCCGCAGTACTCCGGCGGTCTGGGCATCCTGGCCGGCGACCACCTCAAGGCGGCCAGCGACCTCGGCGTCCCCATCGTGGCGGTGGGGCTGCTGTACCGGTCGGGGTACTTCGCCCAGTCGTTGTCCCGCGAGGGGTGGCAGGAGGAGCGCTACCCAGTGCTCGACCCCGACGGGCTGCCGATCTCGCTGCTCCGTGACAGCGGCGAGCCCCTCAAGGTGGAGGTCGGCCTGCCCGGCGGACGACGGCTCGTCGCGCAGGTCTGGAAGGCACAGGTCGGCCGGGTGCCCCTGCTGCTGCTCGACTCGGACGTCGAGGACAACGATCCCGCCGAGCGCGAGGTCACCGACCGGCTCTACGGCGGAGGCAGCGAGCACCGGCTGCAGCAGGAGATGCTGCTGGGCATCGGCGGCGTCCGGGCGCTGCGCGCCTTCAGCCGGATCACGGGTTCACCAGCCCCCGCCGTCTTCCACACCAACGAGGGGCATGCCGGCTTCCTGGGTGTCGAGCGGATCCGCGAGCTGACCGAGGAGGCCGGGCTCACGTTCGACGAGGCGGTCGAGGCAGCGCGGTCGGCCACCCTGTTCACCACCCACACCCCGGTGCCGGCCGGCATCGACCGCTTCCCGCGGGACCTGGTCGCCCAGCACTTCGGCGGCGACAACGCCTGTCCCGGTGTCCCCGTCGACCGCGTGCTGGCGCTGGGTGCGGAGGACTACGAGGGTGGCGACCCCAGCATCTACAACATGGCGGTGATGGGCTTCCGGCTCGCCCAGCGGGCCAACGGCGTCTCCGAGCTGCACGGCCACGTCGCCCGCGAGATGTTCTCCCGGCTCTGGCCCGGGTTCGACGAGCCCGAGGTCCCGATCGGCCACATCACCAACGGCGTGCACGCGCCGACCTGGGTGGCGCCCGAGGTGTTCGACCTCGCGGAGCGCGAGCTGGGGTCCTCCCTCACCGACGACCCGACCGACCCGTCGCGGTGGGAGGCGATCCAGCGGGTCTCCGACGGTGACATCTGGGCGGTCCGGCGCCTGCTGCGGGCCCGGCTCGTCGACGACGCGCGGCGACGGGTGCGCCAGTCCTGGGTGCAGCGCGGCGCCAGCGAGGCCGAGCTCGGGTGGGTGGACCAGATCCTGGACCCGGACGTCCTCACCATCGGCTTCGCACGGCGCGTCCCGTCGTACAAGCGGCTCACGTTGATGCTGCGCGACCCGGAGCGGCTGACTGCCCTGCTGCGCCACCCCGAGCGGCCGATCCAGATCGTGATCGCGGGCAAGGCGCACCCGGCCGACGACGGCGGCAAGAAGCTGATCCAGGAGCTGGTGCGCTTCGCCGACGAGAAGGACGTCCGCGACCGCATCGTGTTCCTGCCCAACTACGACATCGGCATGGCGCTCACGCTGTACCCCGGCTGCGACGTGTGGCTGAACAACCCGCTGCGGCCGCTCGAGGCGTGCGGCACGTCAGGGATGAAGGCCGCCCTGAACGGGTGCCTGAACCTGTCGGTCCTCGACGGGTGGTGGGACGAGATGTACGACGGGCACAACGGGTGGGCCATTCCCACCGCCGACGGCGTCACGGATCCGGACCACCGCGACGACCTCGAGGCGACGGCCCTCTACGACCTGCTGGAGAACACGGTGGCGCCGCTGTTCTACGACCGCGATGACGACGGGCACCCGGCCCGGTGGATCGAGATGGTCCGTCACACCTTGCAGACGCTGGGGCCGAAGGTGCTCGCGAGCCGGATGGTGCGCGACTACGTGCTGGGCCTGTACGCCCCGGCCGCCCGGTCGTCGAGCGCCCTGGACGACGGTTACCAGGGCGCCCGCGAGCTGGCGTCCTGGAAGCAGCGGGTCCGCACGTCGTGGTCGGCCGTGCGCGTCGACCACGTCGAGTCCTCGGGCGTCGCTGACGCCCCCGAGGTGGGGAGCACGCTCGAACTGCGGGCGTTCGTCACCCTGGGTGCCCTGACGCCGGACGACGTCGACGTGCAGGTGGTCTACGGCCGGGTCGACGAGAACGACCGGCTGACCGATTCGGCGACCATCTCGTTGAGTCACGACGGGGTCTACGAGGGAAGCCGGCACCGGTACGTCGGTGAGGTCAAGCTGGATCGTCCGGGTCCCTTCGGCTACACCGCTCGCATCGTGCCCCGGCACCGGCTGACCACCGGCCCGGGTGAGCTCGGCCTCGCGACGTTGCCGGCCGAGAGCGCCGGGATGGACAGCGGCGTCCTCCGCTGACAGCGGATCTTGGGTGACCGTCAGGGGCAGGCGAGCAGGATGACCACGCTGTACGGGGCGACCTCGGTCGTGGCCCCCGCGTCGGGTGCCGGCCGGTCGACCGCACCCTGCGGCTGCTCGTCGACGGTGTCCAGCAGCACCTGGTAGCCCGCCGCCCACGGGGGGCCGGGCAGCACGACGGACTCGGTCGCCGGGCCGGTGTTGAGCAGCACCATCAGCGCCGGGCGGGCGTCGTCGCCCGAGCGCGGCCGGCCGTCGAGATACATCCCGAGGACGCGCTGGTCGTGGTCGAACCACCGCTCGGGCGTCATCTCCACCCCGTCCGCGCCGAACCACGCAAGGTCCTTCAGCCCGTCGGCATGCGCCGGACGGCCCTCGAAGTAGGCGTCGTGACGCAGGACGGGATGCTCCCGGCGTACGGCCAGCAAGGCCCGGGTCCACGCGTAGAGGTCGCGCTGCCAGGGTTTGTGGTCCCACGAGACCCACGTCGTCTCGTCGTCGAGGCAGTACGCGTTGTTGTTGCCGTGCTGGGTGCGGCCGGTCTCGTCGGCCGCGGTCAGCATCGGGATCCCGGCCGACACCAGGAGCGTCGCCAGCAGGTTGCGCATCATCCGGCGGCGGAGGGCCAGCACATCCGCGTCGTCGGTGGGCCCCTCGACCCCGCAGTTCCAGCTGCGGTTGTTGTCGGAGCCATCGCGGCCGGCCTCGCCGTTGGCCTCGTTGTGCTTGTGGTCGTAGGAGACCAGGTCGTGCAGGGTGAACCCGTCGTGAGCGGTGACGAGGTTGACCGAGGCGAGAGGGCCTCGTCCGGTGCGCTCGAAGACGTCGGACGACCCGGCCAGTGCGTTCGCGAGGTCCTTGACGCCGCCGTGGCCATGCCCTCCATGCACTGCGCCGCCTAGCCAGGCGCCACGGACCGTGTCGCGGTAGCGGTCGTTCCACTCCGTCCAGGGCGCCGGGAACCCGCCGAGCTGGTAGCCGCCCGGACCGAGGTCCCACGGCTCGGCCACCAGCTTCACCCGTGACAGCACCGGGTCCTGCCCGACGACGGCGAGGAACGCAGCGGCCGGGTCGAAGCCCACGCTCCCGCGCGCGAGCGTAGGAGCGAGGTCGAAGCGGAAGCCGTCGACGTGCATCTCCTGCACCCAGTAGCGCAGCGAGTCGGTCACCATCGCCAGGCAGCGCGGGTGCCGCAGGTCGAGGGAGTTGCCGCACCCGGTCACGTCCTCGTAGGAACCGTCGTGGCGCAGCCGGTAGTAGGCCTCGTTGTCCAGTCCGCGCCAGCACACCGTCGGCCCGTCCGAGCCGCCCTCGCACGTGTGGTTGTAGACCACGTCGAGCACCACCTCGAGCCCGGCGGCGTGCAGGGTGCGGACCATGGTCTTGAACTCGTCGACCTGACCGCCTCTGTGGCCGGTCGAGGCATAGCCGGCGTGCGGGGCGAAGAATCCGAGGGTGTTGTACCCCCAGTAGTTGGACATGCCGCGGCGGACCAGGGCCGGCTCGCTGGCGAAGTGGTGGACCGGCAGCAGCTCGAGGGTCGTGACACCGAGGTCCAGCAGGTGACCCACCGAGTCGGGGTGGGCGAGGCCGGCGAAAGTGCCCCGCAGGTTCTTCGGCACCGCTGGGTGCAGCATCGTGTAGCCGCGCACGTGCAGCTCGTAGACGACGGTGTCCTGCCACGGCACGAGCGGAGCCGCGTCGTCGCCCCAGTCGAAGCCGCCGTCGACGACCACGGACCAGGTCCCGTCGATCGCCCTGGCGTAGGGATCCACGAGAACCTCACCCGGGTCGAACCGCTGCCCATGGGCCGGGTCCCACGGCCCGTGCACCCTGAACCCGTACCGGTCTCCGGGCCCGACCCACGGCAGGTGCCCGTGCCACACGTCGTTGGTGCGGCGGGTGAGCGGATGGACGGTCGGTCGGCCCGCGTCGTCGAGGAGGCACACCTCGACCGCGTCACCGCGGGAGAACACCGCGAACGTCGTCCCGGACCCGTCCGGCACCGCGCCGAGCAGCGGGACCGGATGGGCGCGGGAGCTCACCTGGCCACGCTAGCGGGGGAGCGCGGTCGTTACCCTCGCGCCATGACTGACGGAGAGTTCGTCCGGCTCGAGGTCGAGGACGGGATCGGCACCATCCGGCTGGACCGGCCGCCGATGAACGCCCTGAACGTGCAGGTCCAGGAGGAGCTGCGCGCGGCGGCCGCCGCGGCGGGCGGGAGCAGTGACGTGCACGCCGTCGTGCTCTACGGCGGGGAGAAGGTGTTCGCCGCCGGCGCAGACGTCAAGGAGATGGCGACGATGTCCTACCCGGACATGGTCGTGCGCTCCGGAGCGCTGCAGTCGTCCTTCACGGCGGTCGCGCGGATCCCCAAGCCCGTGGTCGCCGCGGTGACGGGGTACGCACTCGGGGGCGGCTGTGAGCTCGCCCTGTGTGCTGACCTGCGGGTCTGCGGCGACAACGCCAAGCTCGGGCAGCCGGAGGTCCTCCTCGGCGTCATCCCCGGTGCGGGAGGAACGCAGCGGCTGCCCCGGCTGGTCGGTCCGTCCCGTGCCAAGGACATCATCTTCACCGGCCGCTTCGTCGACGCCGATGAGGCGCTGCGCATCGGCCTGGTGGACCGGGTGGTCCCGGCCGACGACGTCTACTCCGCCGCCCGCGAGATGGCCGCCCGCTTCGTCGGGGGACCGCGGCTGGCGCTGCGAGCGGCGAAGGAGGCGATCGACCGCGGGCTGGAGGCTGACCTCGACACCGGTCTGGAGGTCGAGCGGCTGCAGTTCGCCGGGCTGTTCGCGACCGAGGACCGGCGCATCGGCATGGAGTCGTTCGTCGCCAACGGCCCGGGCAAGGCCGCCTTCGAGGGTCGCTGACGATGGCCGCCGGCCAGCCGACGCCGTCGGAGGAGGACATCCGCCGAGCCTGGTCGGACCCCAAGCTGGCCAACGTGCTCTACCACGACTGGGAGGCCACGACCTACGACGAGAAGTGGTCGATCTCCTTCGACGAGCGGTGCATCGACTACGCGCGCGGCCGCTTCGAGGCCGTCGCGGGTCGCCACGGCTGGCCCTTCGGTGAAGCGCTCGAGGTGGGCAGCGGCACCGGCTTCTTCCTGCTCAACCTGATGCAGGCAGGCGTCGCGACCCGCGGGCACCTCACCGACCTGTCGCCGGGCATGGTCGACGCTGCGGTCCGTAACGGGACCGCGCTGGGGCTCGACGTCGTCGGGCGGGTCGCCGACGCGGAGTCGATCCCGTACGACGACGCCAGCATGGACCTCGTCGTGGGACACGCGGTGCTGCACCACATCCCCGACGTCGAGCTCGCGCTGCGTGAGGTGCTGCGCGTCCTCAAGCCGGGCGGTCGGTTCGTCTTCGCCGGCGAGCCGACCCGGGTCGGCGACTGGTACGCCCGGCGGCTCGGCCGGCTCACCTGGTCCGCCACGACCCGGCTCACCCACCTGCCCGTCGTACGCAGGAAGTGGGCGCGCCCGGTCGAGGAGCTCACCGAGTCGTCCCGGGCCGCAGCACTGGAGTCGGTCGTCGACCTCCACACGTTCGTCCCCGGCGACCTGGCGAGGACGGCGCTGCGGGCCGGCGCGGTCGACGTACGCACCAACGCCGAGGAGCTGACCGCCGCCTTCCTCGGCTGGCCGGTGCGGACGTTCGAGGCCGGTGTCAACCCCGAACGCCTCGGGTGGAGCTGGGCGATGTTCGCCTACCGGTCCTGGCAGCGGGCGTCAGCCCTGGACCGACGACTCGCCCGTGTCCTGCCGCAGGCCGTCTTCTACAACGTCCTGCTGACCGGTACCCGACCGCTGGGCTGAGGATGCTGACGATGGTGACGACCCGCAGGCGGCGACGACGTGACCCTCGTCAGGTGCCGCTGCGGCGGTTCCTCACCCCCGCCAGCATCCGCTGGGTGGTCCGGCACCGGGCCTGGACGCCGTACCACCTGGTCCGCTACTGGAGGTTCCTCCGGCTGCGGCTGCTGCACCCGGACGTCGTCACAGAGGGGATGGTGTACCTCGGTCGCGGGGTCGAGCTGAAGGCCCGGAAGGGGTACGGCCGGATCGTGCTCGGCCGGTGGGTGCACCTTGGCGACGGCAACAGGCTGCGGGCCCACGAGGGCACCCTGCGGATCGGGGCCAAGACGGTGCTCGGCCGCGAGAACACCCTCAACTGCTACCTGGACCTGCACGTCGGCCCGCGCTGCATCGTGGCCGACTGGGTCTACATCTGTGACTTCGACCACCGCTACGACGACCTGCACACGCCGATCAAGGACCAGGGCATCGTGAAGACCCCGGTGCGGATCGACGAGGACGTGTGGGTGGGCGTCAAGGCGTCGGTGCTGCGGGGGGCGCAGGTCGGTCGGGGCAGCGTCGTCGCGGCGCACGCGGTGGTGCGCGGGTCGGTGCCGGAGAACAGCGTCGTGGCGGGTGTGCCCGGCGTGGTGGTGCGCGACCGGGCCGCCGCCTACGAGGCGAGGGAGGTGGAGAGGGCGGCTCTCGCCCAGATGGCTCGCCAGGCGGCAGCTGTCACGGCTGCGGGGCGGGCTCGCTAGCGGGGTCCACCAGCACCGGCTCGGGCGTCTCACGCTCGAAGGCTGTCACGGCCAGGGCCAGCCCGCTCAGCACGATGAGCACCGGTGCCACCACGGGCAGCGCGCCCATCACGGCGGCGGGCGCGAAGGCGGCGGTCAGGACGAGCAGGGCGGCCAGTCGGCTCACGGGGTCACCTCGGCGAAGGGGCGGCGGACCCCCTTCCTGTGCCCTGTCAGCCTGCCCGTCATGCCTGGCCGGTGCAATGTCCGGGCGTCGAGGTGGGGGACGACACGGTGCCCAGCCCTCCGGAGGCGGTCGACGGTGTCCATCCCGTCAGTGACCTGGTGGAAGCGCCGGACGTGACCGGCATGCCGGTCCCGTCCGTACCCCGCTGCGGTGTCGCGCGACACCATGAACGCCCAGTCGCTGGACAGGGCGAGCAGCGCCTCGCGGGCCAGGTCGTCGAGCCGCGGGTCGCGCGCCGATCCCGGGGGAGCGCACCGTCGTACGACGTCGAGGAGCCGGGCCGCGACCTCCCGGCCCTCTCGCGCGAGGTCCGCGACCGCGTCGCCCGCCCAGAGCCGGAGGTCCTTGCCATGTCCCCACGAGCCCGCCGGCAGGTCGACCGGCTTCGCGGTGTCCCGCTGCTCGGCGGCGACCTGGCCGAGTGTCGCGAGCCGCACACCGGCTTCGGGCAGCATCCGCAGCACGGCGGCCAGGAACAGCGGTCCCTCGTGCCACCAGTGGCCGAACAGCTCGGTGTCCCAGGCCACCACGGCCAGCGGCTGCTCGCCGGCCGCGGCCCGGCCGGACAGCCGTTCGCGCACCGCCGCCGTGAACGTCATCGCATCGCGGAGTGCCTGGCCGGCTGCGGCGTCCGGGTCGTAGGGCGCCTTGAGCGAGCTGTCGGCGTCGGTCACGCGCGAGGTCCGGAAGCCGGTGGGGTGGTCGAGGTCGTGGAAGTCCCGGTAGTCGGCGCCGGCGGGGAAGCCGGACCGGGAGGACCACACCCGGTCGGTCAGCTGCATGTCGCGACCGAGCACGAGGACGTCGCCCCATGCCCACGCCCGGTCGGTGCTTCCTCCGCCGGCCCGCAAGGTGGCCTCGTCGACCATCAGGTGCTCCACGCCGGCGGCCGCGAGGACGCTCTCCAGGCCGGGCGCGACCGCGCACTCGGGTGCCCAGACACCGCGCGGCCGGTGACCCAGCCGGGCGGCCGCGTCGTCGAGGCCGCTGGCCACGGCCAGCCGGGCGACCGGGTCGGGCAGCAGCGGCAGCACCGGGTGGGTGGCCGGACCACCGAGCAGCTCGATCGTCCCCGCGTCGGCCACGGGGCGGAGGGCTGCCGACCCGCCGTGCCGCCAGACGTGATCGAAGGTGTCGAGGGCGCGGCCGGCGGCGCGGAACTCGTGCGTCGCGAGGTCGCGAAGATCCCGGCCGGCACCGCGTCGGCCGGCCAGCTCCTCGGCCCGCATCTGCCACCGGCCGAGCCACTGGTGGTGCTCGCGCAGGCAGGTCGGGTCGTCCAGCTGCGCGGCGAGGACCGGCGTGAGGCCGATGGTGAGCAGGTCGCGGCGGCCCTCGTCGGCCAGGTCGTGCAGCACCTCGACCAGCGGGAGGTAGGACGCCGACCAGGCCTGGTGCAGCCACTCCTCGCCCACCGGCCACGTGCCGTGCCCCGCGACCCACGGGAGGTGCGTGTGCAGCACGACGCAGAGGGTGCCGACCGAGTCGCGGGTCATGGGCGGCGACGGGAGGCGACGAGGAGCAGGTCGAGGCAGCGGTCGACCGGGCCGACGACGAAGTCCCGCGCCGTCGTGGCCGCGACCGTCGCGCGCAGCGCGTCGTCCCACTCGCCGTGGGCCGTGCGCAGCTGCGCCGCCACCAGCCCGCCGACGCGCCGGTCCGCGTCGGACAACCGGTCGCCGTGGTGCAGGCCGAGGAGGCTGACGAGACGCAGCGACGACGGGAGGAGCCCGCCGAGCTCGACGGCATCGAGCTCGCGGCTGTGGAAGGGGTTGCCCGGCGGGAAGGTCGCCCGGTTTGGCGTGGTGAGGACCAGCCGGCCGCCCGGCCGCAGCACCCGGGCGCACTCCCGGAGGAAGGCCCCCTGGTCCCACAGGTGCTCGACCGTCTGCGCGCTGACGACCAGGTCGACCACGCCGTCGCGGACGGGGAGGTGCACCAGGTTGGCGCGCACCGGCAGCACTGCTCCGTGACGGCGAGCCAGATGCCGCAGGCTCGGCGCGTCGAGATCGAGGCCCAGCACGGTCGAGGCCCCGGCGTCGGCGAGCACCTGGCCGCCGTACCCCTCGCCGACACCCGCCTCCAGGACGGTGCCGTTCACCTCGAGGTCGCGGGCCATCCAGCGGTAGGCCGCCTCGTGCCGGCGGAACCAGTAGTTCTCGTGCCAGATCCCGGGCAGCGTCCGCTCACCGGTGAGGCTCAGGCCAGCGCGCTGGTCAGCTGAGGTCCGCGACACCGTTCCGCACACCGCTTCCCGTCGCTCGCTGGTGGTCAGGTGGACACGTTGGAGGTCTACCTGTGGGCGGTCAGACAGTACGCGGATCACGCCGGACCCGACTGCCAGCTGACGAGGGGCTAGGTGCTCGCGCACCGTGGGCAGCGGGCTGCCGAATACGGTCGGTCGACCTGCCGCAGGGGTGCCCCGGGATGAATGAGCGAGCAGTCGGGTCGAAGGTGAAAACGTTGGCGTGAGACGAAGACGGCCTCGTCCTCGAATGGCAACGGCTCGACCCAACCCGAGGGCGGCGAGTAGGGCACGGAGTTTCCTCTGGTTGTGTGTGCGCCGGCCCCGCACCGATGACCCCCACTCGGTGCCGGAGGCGTCCGCTGTGCGCGGTCACCCAGGAAGACGGCCAGCGAGGTGGTCGATGACGGGAGTCCATAGCGGGATTGGCACGTGTTTCGCACCCTGACGAGCCTGGGAATGCCTCCGCGGCTCGCGTCATGCGCGAGGGGGGTAGGCGTCCCAGTTTGCGCCGGGGTGACGATTGACCGCGTGGTGGGATCCAGCGCACGTTGGAGGGCAACCCCGGGAACCTTCTCCCCCCAAGGACCCAGGGCCAGGCCCCCGGCGTCCACCCCCCCGGACGTCGGCGGGCCGCCTGAACAGGAAGCGAGGACCCGGGCCGCTGAATCCCCCCAGCGGCCGAGGTCCTCGCGTGACGGCCCAACGCGCTGCAGAGCCGTCCCTCCAGGTTGGCGAGCCCTCCCCACGCCAGCCCGGGCGCAGTCAGTCTGCTCCCGACGAACGGCGGAATCCATAGCCCGATTTGGCCACGGTTGAGGGGGTTGGGAAAGGTGGAGGTCGTGCTGGTCTGGACGCGGGTCGTGCTGCTCGCCGTCACCGCCGCCCTGCTCGCGGTCGTCGTCGCGATCGCGGTCATGACGGACGGCTCCACGTCGACCTGACCCCCGCGTTTGGCGCGATGCTACTGGCGGGTAACATACCGGCCAGACCGCACCCGCGGGTCGGCCGATCCTGTTCGGCTGGCAGGGTGAGCGCGAGTTTCCCGTCACGGTAGGAGAGCGGCAGCCGCATGAACATCGTCGTCTGTGTCAAGCAGGTGCCCGACACCTGGTCGGAGAAGAAGCTGGACCCGTCGGACTCGACGCTGGACCGGGCTGCGACCGACCCGGTGATGAACGAGATGGACGAGTACGCCGTCGAGGAGGCGCTGACCATCCAGGAGGCGCAGGGCGGTGAGGTGACCATCCTGTGCATGGGCCCGGACGCGGCGACCGAGACGGTGCGAAAGGCGCTGTCGATGGGAGCCGACAAGGCGGTGCACGTCGTGGACGCCGCGCTGCACGGCTCGGACGCCGTTGCCACGTCGCTGGCTCTGGCGAAGGCCATCGAGCACTCCGGCCCGTTCGACCTGATCCTGCTCGGCTCGGAGTCCTCGGACGCGCGGATGAGCGTGGTGCCGGCGATGCTCGCGGAACGGCTGGGCCTGCCGCAGCTCACCTTCGCCAAGGAGGTGACGGTCGGCGACGGCTCGGTGAGCATCAAGCGACTCACCGATGACGGCTACCAGGCAGTGGAGGCATCGCTGCCGGCCGTGGTGAGCGTCGTCGAGAAGATCAACGAGCCGCGCTACCCCTCGTTCAAGGGGATCATGGCCGCGAAGAAGAAGCCGGTGGAGAGTCTCGGTCTGGGCGACCTAGGTATCGACGCGGGCGACGTGGGCCTCGGTGGCGCGTGGAGCACCGTCGAGTCGTTCGAGACCGCCCCGCCGCGTCAGGCTGGGACCGTCGTCACGGACGAGGGCGGCGACGGAGCGGACAAGCTCGTCGAGTTCCTTGCGTCCAAGAAGTTCGTCTGAGAAGGGCTGGCACACCACATGACTGAGGTCCTGGTTCTCGTCGAGCACACCGACGGCGACGTCAAGAAGGTCACGTCCGAGCTGCTGACGCTGGCCGCCCGACTGGGTGAGCCCGCAGCGGTGCTCGTCGGCTCCGGCTACGACGCTGCGAAGGAGACCCTCGCCGCGCACGGTGCGACGAAGGTGTACGTCGCCGAGGGTGCTGACCTGGCCGACCACCTCGTGGCGCCGGTCGCCGAGGTGCTCGCCCAGCTGGTGACGGAGAGCTCGCCCGCCGCGGTGCTGCTCGCCTCCTCCGCGGAGGGCAAGGAGATCGCGGCCCGGCTGGCCCTCAAGACCGGGTCGGGCGTCCTCACCGACGCCACCGACCTCACCTCCGACGCCGGGAAGGTGCTCGCCGAGCAGCAGGTGTTCGGCGGGTCCACGATCGTGCGGTCGGCGGTGACGAGGGGGACCCCGATCGTCACCGTGCGGCCCAACTCCGTCGCCCCCCAGCAGAACGCTGCCGCCGCGGAGCGGGTCGACGTGACGGTCGAGCTCTCCGACGCCGCCAAGGGCGCAAGGATCACCGACCGGGTCGTGGAGGAGAAAGGCGAGCGCCCAGAGCTCTCCGAGGCCGCCATCGTCGTGTCCGGCGGTCGCGGCGTCGGCTCCGGCGAGAACTTCTCGGTCATCGAGGCCCTCGCTGACGCCCTCGGCGCAGCGGTCGGCGCATCCCGTGCAGCGACCGACGCCGGCTGGTACCCCCACCAGCACCAGGTCGGCCAGACCGGCAAGACCGTCAGCCCGCAGCTCTACGTCGCCGCCGGCATCTCCGGCGCCATCCAGCACCGGGCCGGCATGCAGACGTCCAAGACGATCGTGGCCGTCAACAAGGACCCCGAGGCACCGATCTTCGAGCTGGTCGACTTCGGGGTCGTCGGCGACCTGCACAAGGTCCTGCCCGCGCTCACCGAGAAGGTGCAGGCCCGCAAGGGCTGACCCGCGGGGACCGGGCCGGTCGCGACGTAGACTCCTGCGGCGATGACTGAGAGCCCCCGCGGCGGTGACCACCGCGTCTACCTCGACCACGCGGCGACCACGCCGATGGTCCCCGAGGCCGTCGAGGCGATGGCGGCGCGGCTCGGCGAGGTCGGCAACCCGTCCTCGCTGCACGCGTCCGGTCGCGCCGCGCGGCGCCTCGTCGAGGAAGCCCGCGAGACGCTGGCCGCCGCGCTGGGTGCCCGCCCGAGCGAGGTGCTGTTCACGGGTGGCGGCACCGAGTCGGACAACCTCGCGGTCAAGGGGATGTTCTGGCAACGCCGCAGCGAGGACGCGGGACGTCGGCGCATCCTGGCGAGCGCCGTCGAGCACCACGCCGTGATGGACGCCGTCCTCTGGCTGGCCGAGCACGAGGGCGCGGTCGTCGAGTGGCTGCCGGTCGACGCCACCGGTCGGGTGCAGCCGGCGACGCTCGAGGCCGCGATCGCGACCGACCCGGCATCGGTCGCGCTGGTCACCGTCATGTGGGCGAACAACGAGGTCGGGACCGTCCAGCCCGTCGACGAGCTGGTCGCGGTCGCGGCGGCCTACAGCGTGCCGTTCCACTCCGACGCAGTGCAGGCCTTCGGAGCCCTGCCGGTCGACTTCGCGGCGAGCGGACTCGAGGCGATGACGGTGACCGGTCACAAGATCGGTGGACCGCTCGGTGTCGGCGTGCTCGTGCTCGGCCGCACCGTCGACCTGGTGCCGGTGCTGCACGGCGGCGGGCAGGAGCGTGACGTCCGGTCGGGAACACTCGACACCCCCGCGATCGTGGGACTCGCCGCCGCGGCCGAGGTGGCGGTCAAGCGCCGCGCCGAGCACGCGGAGCGCGTCGCCGGTCTGCGCGACGACCTCGTCCGCCGGGTGCTCGACGTCGTCCCCGGCACCGTCCTGGGCGGAGACCCCGTTCTGACGGCCGACCATCGGCTGCCCGGCAACGCGCATTTCTCCTTCCCGGGCTGCGAGGGTGACGCGCTCCTGCTGCTCCTCGACGCCCGTGGCATCGACTGCTCCACCGGGTCGGCCTGCTCCGCCGGCGTGCCCCAGCCGAGCCACGTGCTGCTCGCCATGGGCGTCCCCGAGGCGCTGGCCCGCGGGTCACTCCGGTTCTCGCTCGGCCACACCTCGAGCCAGGCCGAGGTCGATGCCGTGGTCGACGCGATCGGCCCGGTCGTGGAGCGGGCCAGACGGGCGGGCCAGAACGGCGTACGAGCATGAGCATCCCACGACGTCGCTCGTTCCTCACGACCTCGCGGGGACCCCGGTGAGGATCCTCGCGGCGATGTCGGGCGGGGTCGACTCGGCCGTCGCTGCGGCCCGCGCGGTCGACGCCGGCCACGAGGTGACGGGAGTGCACCTTGCCCTCTCGGCCAACCCGAAGTCCTTCCGCACCGGCGCGCGGGGCTGCTGCACCAAGGAGGACGCCCGCGACGCCGGGCGCGCGGCCGACGTCATCGGCATCCCGTTCTACCTGTGGGACCTGGCCGAGCGGTTCCGGCAGGACGTCGTCGACGACTTCGTCGCGGAGTACGCCGCCGGCCGGACTCCCAACCCGTGCCTTCGGTGCAACGAGAAGATCAAGTTTTCGGCCGTCCTCGACAAGGCACTCGCGCTCGGCTTCGACGCGGTGTGCACCGGCCACTACGCGCGCGTCGTCGACGGCCGCCTGCTGCGGGCCGCCGACCCGGCGAAGGACCAGTCCTATGTGCTCGGTGTTCTCACGTCGCACCAGCTGCGCCACGCGATGTTCCCGCTCGGTGAGTCGCTGAAGACGGACGTCCGGCGGGAGGCCGACAACCGCGGTCTGGCAGTCGCCGACAAGCCGGACAGCCATGACATCTGCTTCGTCTCCGACGGTGACACGGCCGGGTTCCTCCGCGACCGTCTCGGTGCGGCTCCGGGGCGGATCGTCGACAGCGACGGGGTGGACGTCGGGTCGCACGACGGTGCGTTCGCCTTCACCGTCGGGCAGCGCAGGGGCCTGCGCATCGGCCGACCGGCACCGGACGGCAGGCCGCGCTACGTGCTCGACGTCTCGCCGGTCACCAGCACGGTGACCGTGGGTGCCGCGGAGATGCTCGACGTCTCCCGGCTCACCGGCGTCCGGCCGGTGTGGACCGGGGTGCGTCCCGACGTACCCACCGCGTGTCTCGCCCAGGTCCGCGCCCACGGCGAGGCGGTGCCCGCCGTGGCGCGCGTCGACGGCGGGTCACTCGTGGTCGACCTCGAGGACCCGTTGCGCGGCGTGGCACCGGGGCAGGCGGTCGTGCTCTACGACGGCGAGACGGTGCTCGGCTCGGCGACCATCGACACCACGGCGGTATAGGCCCGTGCCGACGCACGCCGAGCCCGACCTCGACGGCGCGCGGAGTCGCCTGGCCGAGGTGGTCGAGCTGGCGACAGGCAACGTGGCCGACGGTGGCGGCCCCTTCGCCGCCATGGTGGTCCGCGGCGACGAGGTCGTGGCGACGGGGGTCAACCGGGTGACCCGCGACCTCGACCCCACCGCCCACGCCGAGGTCGTCGCGATCCGCGCGGCGTGCGGGGCTCTGGGCACGCACGTCCTCCGCTCGACGGTGCTCGTCAGCTCCTGCGAGCCGTGCCCGCTCTGCCTCTCGGCAGCGCTGTGGGCGCGAGTGGACGGCGTCGTCTACGCGGCCGACCGGCACGACGCCGCGCGCGGCGGCTTCGACGACCTGGCCTTCTACGAGCTGTTCGACCGCCCGCGCCAGGACTGGGAGTTGCCGGTACGCCAGGAGCCGGTCGTCGGCGCCACCGGACCGTTCGAGGCGTGGCTGGCGTCGGCTGACCGTGTCGAGTACTGAACCGGTGCCGGAGCCGACGGCCTTCCGGCCCGGGACCGGCTGGTCGACCGGCGTGGGCTCGATGCCCGGCACCGACCCGCGGGAGGCGGTCGCCGTTGTCACGGGGGAGGCGCCCCGGCTGCCCCACCTGCCGGAGCTGCCGGGCCGGGGACCGGGGGCGGACCTGGTCGGCCGGGCCGCTGCGCTGCTGGTCGACCTGCACGTCGACCTGCAGCCGTCGGGCTGGCGGCTGGTGGACCGGCCCAGCGGCGACGAGCGGCGGGCCCGGTCGTTCCTCGCGCAGGACCTGGACGAGATGGAGTCCGCCTGCTACGGCGTGGTCGGCCCGGTCAAGGTGCAGGTCTGCGGCCCGTGGACGCTGGCCGCGGCGCTGCGGCTGACCCGCGGCGAGCCGGTGCTGTCCGACCCCGGCGCCGTGCGCGACCTGGTGGCCTCGCTGACAGAGGGCCTGCTGAGCCACCTCTCCGACCTACGCGGCAGGATGCCCGGCGCCGAGCTCGTGCTGCAGCTCGACGAGCCGTCCCTGCCGGCCGTCCTCGCCGGAGGGGTGCTGTCCAGCTCGGGAGCCCGGGCCTTCCGGCCGGTCCCGACCACGACGGCTGAGGACGTGCTGCGCGGCACGGTCGAGGCGCTGCGGGTCCCGGTCGTCGTGCACTGCTGCGCCGACCGCCCACCCGTGGGGCTGCTGCACCGCGCCGGCGTGCACGGCCTGTCGCTGGACGTCACGGTCCTGCCGCGCGACCTCGGTGACGGCCTCGGCGACGAGCTGGGCGTCGCGGTCGAGGCAGGTGTCGCGCTGCTGGCCGGCGTCGTGCCGGCGGTGCGGTCCTCCGCCACGGCGGTGTCCGACCCGGCGGGTACGGTCGAGCCGTTGCGACGGCTCTGGCACCGTCTCGGTCTGGACCCCGAGGGGCTGCGGCGAGTGGTCGTGACGCCGACGTGCGGCATGGCCGGTGCCGACCCCGGTCACGCCGTGGCCGCGCTGCGCCTCGCCGCGGCGGCCGCCAGCCAGCTCGCTGACGACCCGGAGGGATGAGTGGCCCGACCCACGCGACTCGCGACTGCGCCGGCGCACCGCCACGCCGAGCTCGTCGAGCTCGTCGACCGCGCCCGCTTCGACTACTTCCTGCGCGACTCCCCGACCATCTCGGACGCCGAGTACGACCGGATGATGCGCGAGCTGCAGGAGATCGAGGACGCCCACCCCGAGCTGCGGACGCCGGACTCGCCGACGCAGACCGTCGGGGGCACGTTCTCCACCGACTTCACCGCGGTCGACCACGTCGAGCGGATGATGAGCCTGGACAACGCCTTCTCGGCCGAGGAGCTCGCCGCGTGGGCCGAGCGGGTCGAGCGCGACGCAGGGGGCGCCGACGTGCACTACCTGTGCGAGCTCAAGGTCGACGGGGTCGCCATCAACCTCCTCTACGAACAGGGCCGGCTGGTCCGTGCGCTGACCCGAGGCAACGGACTGACGGGCGAGGACGTGACGCTCAACGTCCGCACGCTCGACGGTGTCCCGACCCGGCTGGCCGGCGACGACGTGCCCGAGCAGGTCGAGGTGCGGGGCGAGGTCTTCTTCCCGGTCGAGGAGTTCGCCGAGCTCAACGCCCGCCTGGTCGAGGCCGGCAAGGCACCGTTCGCCAACCCGCGCAACGCAGCCGCCGGCTCGCTGCGGCAGAAGGACCCTCGGGTGACGGCCGGCCGGCGGCTGCGGATGGTCGTCCATGGCGTCGGCGCGCGCAAGGGCTTCACGCCGTCCTTGCAGTCCGGGTCGTACGACGCGATGCGCGGCTGGGGGCTGCCGGTCAGCGACCGGTTCCGCGTCGTCGGCGACCTGGCCGGCGTGCAGGAGTTCATCGACCACTACGCCGAGCACCGGCACGACGTCGAGCACGAGATCGACGGCGTGGTGGTGAAGGTCGACGAGGTGGCGGTGCAGCGACGGCTCGGCTCGACCTCGAGGGCGCCGCGATGGGCGATCGCGTTCAAGTACCCGCCGGAGGAGGTCACCACCCGCCTGCTCGACATCCGCGTCAACGTGGGCCGCACCGGTCGCGTCACGCCGTACGGCGTGATGGAGCCCGTCGTCGTGAGCGGGTCGACCGTCGAGATGGCGACCCTGCACAACGCCTCCGAGGTGCGCCGCAAGGGGGTGCTGATCGGCGACAGCGTCGTCCTGCGCAAGGCCGGCGACGTCATCCCGGAGATCGTCGGCCCGGTCGTCGACCTGCGCGACGGCAGCGAGCGCGAGTTCGTCATGCCCAGTGTCTGCCCGGACTGCGGCACCGAGCTGGCCTATGAGAAGGAGGGCGACGCCGACATCCGCTGCCCCAACACCCGCAGCTGCCCGGCGCAGCTGCGCGAGCGGCTCTTCCACATGGCCGGTCGTGGCGCCTTCGACATCGACGTGCTCGGCTACGAGGCCGCCGTGGCGCTGCTCGCCGCCGGGGTCGTCGAGGACGAGGGGGACGTGTTCGCGCTGGACGCTGACAAGCTCGAACGCGTCGAGCTGTTCCGGCGCAAGGACGGCGGGCTCACGGCCAACGCCGGCAAGCTGCTCGCCGCGATCGACACGGCGCGGACCCGTCCCCTCTGGCGGGTCCTGGTCGCGCTGTCCATCCGACACGTCGGCCCCACGGCCGCCCAGGCCCTGGCGCGCGAGCTGCGCGACGTGGACGCGGTCTTCGACGCCGACGCGGAGCGCCTGGCCCGGGTCGACGGGGTCGGGCCGGTCATCGCCGACGCGCTGCGCGAGTGGTGGGACGTGGACTGGCACCGGGCGATCGTCGAGAAGTGGCGGGCCGGTGGCGTCCGGCTCGCCGAGGAGACCACCGACGAGGGTCCTCGCCCGCTCGAAGGCCTATCTGTCGTCGTGACCGGCTCACTCGAGGAGTTCTCCCGCGACCAGGCCACCCAAGCCGTCCAGGCCCGCGGCGGGCGAGCAGCCGGGTCGGTGTCGAAGAAGACCGACTTCGTCGTCGTCGGCGAGAACCCCGGGACCAAGCACGACAAGGCCGTCCAGCTCGGCGTCCCGGTGCTGGACGAGGCTGGCTTCCGGGTCCTGCTCGAGAGCGGCCCGGACGCCGCTCGGGCGGTGGCCCAGGTGCCGTCGGCCCCCGCCTAGGATGGCCGGATGTCCGACAGCGCTGCCGCGATCACCCGTGACGAGGTGGCGCACCTGGCCCGGCTCGCCCGCCTCGCCCTCGACGAGGACGAGCTCGACCGTTTCGGTGGCCAGCTCGACGCGATCGTGGTGGCGATCTCGCGCATCGGTGACCTCGACACCGACGACGTCCCACCGACCTCGCACGCGCTGCCGCTGACCAACGTCACCCGGCCCGACGAGGTGCGTCCGGGACTGACCCAGGGTGATGCGCTGTCCGGCGCGCCCGCAGCGGAGGACGGCCGGTTCCGCGTCCCGCGCATCCTGGGCGAAGAGGCATGATCACCCCACGAAGTCGCTCGCTGCGCTCACGACTCCGCGGGGGCCCCGAATGAGCGACTTGACCCGACTGACCGCGGCCGCGACGGCGGAGGTCATCGCCAGCGGTGAGGCCAGTGCCGTGGAGGTCACCGACGCCCATCTGGCGCGCATCCGGGCGGTCGACCCGGCCGTCCATGCCTTCCTGCACGTCGACGAGGAGGCCGCCCGCGAGACCGCCGGTCGGGTCGATGCTCAGCGCGCCGCGGGCGACCGGCTCGGTCCGCTCTCCGGCGTACCGCTCGCCCTCAAGGACGTCATCGCCACCAAGGGCATGCCGACGACCTGCGGGTCCCGCATCCTGGAGGGGTGGGTCCCGCCGTACGACGCCACGGTGGCCCGCCGGGTCCGCGAGGCCGGCCTGGTCGTGCTCGGCAAGACCAACATGGACGAGTTCGCGATGGGGTCCTCGACCGAGCACTCGGCGTTCGGGCCGACCCACAACCCGTGGGACCTCGACCGCATCCCGGGAGGGTCCGGCGGCGGCTCCGCTGCCGCGGTCGCGGCCTTCGAGGCCCCGCTCGCTGTGGGCACCGACACCGGCGGCTCGATCCGCCAGCCGGCGGCCGTCACGGGGACAGTCGGCGTGAAGCCCACCTACGGCGGCGTGTCGCGCTACGGGCTGGTCGCTCTCGCGTCCTCACTCGACCAGGCTGGCCCGTGCGCCCGCACCGTTCTGGACGCCGCGCTGCTGCATGCAGTGATCGCCGGTCACGACCCGCTCGACTCCACGTCGGTGCACCAGTCCGTCCCGGACGTGGTCGCGGCCGCCCGGTCAGCCGACGTGCGCGGCATGCGCATCGGTGTGGTCCGGCAGTTCTCCGGCGAGGGCTACCAAGCGGGGGTGGAGCAGCGCTTCCACGAGTCGGTGGCGCTGCTCGAGGGGCTCGGCGCGACGGTCGTCGAGGTCGACTGCCCCGCGTTCGACTACGCGC
>DASVED010000274.1:0-7028 GCA_036380775.1 Actinomycetes bacterium | reverse complement strand
CACCCAGGGCAGCCCCGTCGAGTCGAAGAAGTCCGTCCGCCGCCACCCCGACATCCGCACGGTCTCCAGGGCGACGGGCGCGGCCAGGAACTCGCCGTTGAAGAGCAGCGCCAGCTCGGCCACCGTCATGCCGTGCTGCTGCGCGATCGCCTTGCGACCGACGAAGGTGGCGAATGCCGGGTCGAGCACCGGGCCGTACGCCGCCCAGGCGCCGATCGGGTTGGGCCGGTCGAGCACGACGAAGCGCTTGCCGGCGAGGACGGCAGCCTCCATGCAGTCGTACATCGTCCAGATGTAGGTGTAGAAGCGCGCGCCGGCGTCCTGGATGTCGAAGACCACCGTGTCGACACCGGACGCGGTGAAGACGTCGGCCAGCGGCTGCCCGGACTTCAGGTAGGTGTCGTACACCGGCAGCCCGGTGCGCTCGTCGACGTAGTAGCCCTCGGAGCCACCGGCCTGTGCCGTCCCCCGGAAGCCGTGCTCGGGGCCGAACACGGCCACCAGGTCCACCCTGTCGTCGGCGGCCATCACGTCGACCTCGTGGCGGAGGTCGGGGAAGAGGCCGGTCGGGTTGGTGACGACGCCGACGCGTTGCCCGGCGAGGACGTCGTAGCCGTCCTCGGCGAGGACGACCACGCCGGGAACGACGTCGCGTGACTGGCTCCACGGACCGGGGGCTGTTGGCACGGCGGCGGAGTCCGCTGCGGTGGCCACGGATGCAGGCATCGCGGCGGCCGCCAGCGGCGTAGCGACGGCGGCGGTGAGGAACTGTCGGCGGTCCATCAGCTGCTTCCCCTCTGGTCCCCGCGCCGCACGACGAGGTCGGCGACGACGGGCAGATGGTCGGAGGCGGTGGTCTCTGGGACGTGCGACGCGACGACCTCGACCTCGGAGGAGGCCGTCACGTAGTCGATGCGCTTGGTCGGCGTGATCGCCGGGTACGTCAGCCCGGTCCCGGCAGCCGGCGCCGCTGCCCAGGCGTCGGTGAGGATCGACCAGAGAGGCGCGAGCTCGGGCGCTTCCGGTGTGGCGTTGAGGTCGCCGACGAGGACTCGCGACTGACCCGCGTCGTCCGAGAGGACGGCGAGGGTGTCGTCGACCTGGGTCTCGCGCACCGACGGGTCTGCGCGGTAGTCGAGGTGCGTCGTGTACACGTGCACCCGCGCTCCCAGCTTCTCGATCACGACTTCGGGGAACCCCGGCATCGGGGCAGGCGTCGGGTCGGGCACGACGGTGGACAGCCGCGTGAGCTCGTGGTTCTCGGCCGAGACGATCGGCCACCTGGAGAGAACCGCCACGCCGTACTCCCGGCGCGCCTGGCTCCCGGCCGGCGGGTCGAGCGAGTAGATCGGTGCGAAGAACACTCGCATGTCGAGGCTCTCGGCGAGAGCGCTTGCCGTGTCGAGCCACTCGCTGCGGGAGCCCCAGTGCACGTCGACCTCCTGCAGCCCGACGACGTCGGCGTCCAGGTCGCGGATCGCCGACGCCGTCCGGGCCAGGTCGAACTGCCCGTCGGCGCCCGCCCCTGCGTGGATGTTGTAGGTCGCGACCCGGAGAGGCACGTCCAGCGCAGGCGGCTCCTCGCTCGCGACGGCGGGGGCGGTGAGAGCCGTGCCGGCCAGCAGCGCGAGTGATGCCGCCCAGCCCGTGACGGCGCCGACGCGGCGGCCGCTCACCAGGTCAGCCCGGCGCCGAACGGGTACAGCACCTGCGACGGGTCAGCCTTGGTCGGCACGTCCACCGGCAGCTTGCCCGTGGGCGAAACCTCGCCGAACAGCACCTTGGTCAGCGACTCCAGCGCGACGTCCTTGTAGGAGTACGTCGCGACGTACGTCGGGACGTCGGGGAACTCCGCGATGTCGTAGGGGTTGCGGACCGCGGCCACCACCACTGGCGTCCCGCTGTCCCGAAGCGCCTGCACGAGCCCCGCCTGGCGCGCGTTGCTCGCCGCGTTCATGGTGAGGACCACCGCGACGTCGCTGGCCGCGGCCTTCGCGACCGCGGCGTCGATCTCGGCCTGGGAGGGGTTCGTACCGGTCGTGGCGACCTCGGCCGTCGCGCCGCGACGGCGGATGTCCTCGGCGAGCGCCTGCTTGGTCGCCACCCCGTAGCCAGTGACGAGCACGTCCGTGCCGGATGCGGTCATCGGCAAGGTGCTCGCGTCGTTCTCCAGGACGGTCGGCGACTCGTCGGTGACTTCCTGCGCCCGGGCGAGGTGCTCGGGTGTCCCGACCTCGTCCATCACGGCGCCAGCGTCGACGAACGGGTCGTGGACGACGCCGTTGCGCCACTTGAGGTCCAGCACCCGACGCAGCGACCTGTCGAGTCGCGTCTCGGTCAGTTCGCCGGTCGCTACCGCGTCCATCACGCCCTTGTACGCGACCGCCATGTTCGGGGGGTTGAGCAGGACGTCGACGCCCGCCTTGAGCGCGAGGACGGGGACCCGGTCGTCGCCGTACTTGTCCCGCACGCCCTGCATGCCGAGCGAGTCGGTGACGACGACGCCGTCGTAGCCCATCTCGTCGCGCAGGATTCCGGTGATGATCGGCTTGGACAGGGTCGCCGGGTCGCCGGACGGGTCGAGGGCCGGCACCTGGATGTGCGCGGTCATGATGGTGTCGATGCCCGCGTCGACCGCGGCCTGGAACGGCGGCTTGTCGATCGTCTCCCACTCCTGCCGCGTGTGGGTGATGACGGGGAACCCGTAGTGGCTGTCGACCGCCGTGTCGCCGTGCCCGGGGAAGTGCTTGGCGGTGGACGAGATGCCGGCGTCGTTCTCGTACCCGCGGACCTGCGCTGCGGTCATCTCGGCGACGAGCCCGGGGTCGCTGCCGAAGGACCGCACGCCGATCACCGGGTTGGCAGGGTTGACGTTCACGTCCGCCACGGGTGCGAAGTTCTGCGTGATCCCCATGGCCGCGAGCTCGGTGCCCTGGATGGCCGCCAGGTCACGGGCGCCTGCCGCGTCACGGGTCGCGCCGAGGGCCATGTTCCCGGGGGTCTGGGTGGCCGGCTCGAGCACGCGAGCGACCAGGCCACCCTCTTGGTCGATGCTGATCAGGGACGGCACCTCCGCCCCGGTGGACGTCGACACGTCCTGGATCCCGTTCGACAGGCCCGCGGCCTGCTCCGGGTTGTCCACGCTGTGGGTCCAGGCGAAGTACAGGACCCCGCCGAGGTGGTACTTCTCGATGATCTCGCGCGGTGTCCCCAGGCCGAACTCCGCGACGTTGGCCGCGTCGTAGGAGTCCACCGTGTTGCCGTACACGTGGGTGGAGAAGAGCTGACCCACCTTCTCCTCGACCGTCATCGCCGAGATCGTCGAGGTGATCCAGCGGCCCTTGGCGCCCGGAGGAACCGTCCCCTGCCCTTCGTCGGTCTCCGCGGCAGCGGCGCCCCCGACCGCGGGGGTCAGGGCCGCCAGCGCGGCCGTCAGGGCGATCAGGATGCGAGCGGCTGAGCGTGGCACGACGGCTCCCGGGGACCTCGGAGAGGGCGCACGGTCGGAAATTTCTAACCAGCACGCCTGACCCGGCGAAAACTATCTACTGCCGCGAACCCAGTCAAGAGGTACATAGGGCACCAATTCGGACGGAGTGGAGTCCTGCTCCGCTCGGAACCGTGAGGAGCCGTCGTGTGGTCGACCTAGGGCCGGTCCACCTCGGGGGAGGGGTAGTAGTTCAGCGGCATGGCGTCCGACCGCTGCCCTGCCGCGCCAGGCGAGGCCGGTACTCCTGCCACGGCGTTCGCGCAGATCTGCCCGATCGGAGACATCGACGTCCTTGTCACGGACTCGTCAGGGCCTGACGAGCAGGTGCACAGCCGGGCATGGGCTTGATCGCGCCGGAGAACCGACGGCCGTCACTCGGTCGGTGCGGCTCGGCGTCCGAGCCCCCACGGCCACCAGACCGTGTCGGACAGCTCGTGGACGAGCGCGGGGACGAGCAGGGAGCGGACGATGAGCGTGTCGAGCAGCACGCCGAACGCGACCGCGAACCCCAGCTCGGCGAACGGCACCAGGGGCAGCACGCCCAGGGCGGAGAAGGTAGCCGCCAGCACGACACCGGCGGAGGTGATGACACCGCCAGTGACGGCGAGGCCCTTGAGAGTCCCCTGACGGGTCCCGTGACGCTTGGCTTCCTCCCGGACACGGGTCATCAGGAAGATGTTGTAGTCGATGCCGAGCGCTACCAGGAAGACGAAGGCGAACAACGGGAACGACGGGTCCGCTCCGGCGAACCCGAAGACGTGGTCGAACACCAGCGCGCAGACGCCGAGGGTCGCCAGGAAGGACAGCACCACCGTGGCGACGAGCAGCAGCGGCGCCACCAGTGCGCGAAGCAGCACGGCGAGCACGAGGAAGATGACGACGAGGATCGCCGGGATGATCACCCTGGTGTCCCGCGCTGACTCGGTCTTGATGTCGTAGACCACCGCCGTACCGCCACCCACCAGGACGTCGGTCCCCACCTCGTCGACCGCGGAGCGCAGTCGGAGGACGGTGTCCTCCGCCTCGGTGCTGTCGGCAGCCGTCGTGAGGACCGCCTCCACCTGCACCTTGCCGTCGACGACCTTCGGTGGGCCGCCGCTCGTCTCTGCATCTCCCGGAGCACCTGCAGCACCCGGAGGGCCGTCCACGACGAGCTGGGCGTCGGCGATCCCGGGCACGCCGTTGACGACGTCGAGCAGCTGGTCGGCATCGGCCTGGTCGCCGATGACGGCGACCGGCACGCCGGTCCCGGCCGGGTAGTGCCTCGTCAGCACCTCCTGGCCCTGCACCGAGTCGACCTCGGTCGTGAACTGCTCGGCGGTGGTGAGCCCGTCGGCGTCGAGCTGCGCCGTGAACAGCGCCGCGCCGGTCAGCACGAGGGCCGTCACCAGCCAGACGGCGCGAGCCCGGCGTCCGACCAGCCGGGCGACCCGGCCCCACAGCCCGCGTTCGTGCGACACCACGTCGTCGTGACGCGGCACGAACGGGAAGAACCAGTAGCGGCCGAACAGCATGAGCAGGGCCGGCAGGAAGATCGTCATGGACAGGACGGCGCAGGCGATCCCGATGGCGCCGACCGGACCCAGCGACTTGTTGCTGTTGAGGTCGGAGAGCAACAGGCACAGCAGGCCCAGGATCACGGTGGCACCCGAGGCGACGATGGGAGGGATCGCGCCCTGCAGCGCCGATCGCATGGCGACGCTCCAGGAGTCCTCCCGGTGCAGCTCCTCCTTGAAGCGGCTGATCAGCAGCAGTGCGTAGTCGGTCCCGGCCCCGAGCACGAGCACGGAGAGGATGCCCTGGCTCTGGCCGTCGACGGTGAGGGCACCGGCATCCGCCAGCAGGTAGACGACGGCCTGGGCCAGGACGAGCGCGAGTCCGGCCGAGAAGAGCACCGGAAGGAACACCGGGCTGCGGTAGATGAGCAGCAGGATCACCAGGATGACGCCGACGGTGGTGAAGAGCAGCTTGCCGTCGATGCCCTCGAAGGCGGCGGCGAAGTCGGCGAACTGACCGCCGGGTCCGGTGACGTAGCTCGGCAGGCCCTCGACCTCGGCCGCATCAGCCACGTCCTCGACGATGCCGGGCAGCGTCTCGAACGCGGAGTTGTCACCGGGCAGTGGCAGCACCACCTGGACTGCCTGGCCGTCCTCGCTCGGGATCGGCGGCGCGGGTGGGCCGGCGATGCCGTCGACGTCGCCGAGACGCGTCGCCGCCTCGGACACGGCGGCCAGGTCGTCCTCGGTCAAGCCGCTCGCACGCTCCCAGACGACCAGCGCGGGGATGTCCTGGTCGCCGGCGAAGCGGGTCTCGAGCTCGAGGGACTTCGTCGACTCTGCCGAGTCGGGCAGGAAGGCGGCCTGGTCGTTCTCGGTGACACCGGTCAGCTTTCCCGACAGCGTGCCCGCGACGGGGGCGATGACGAAGAGCGTGACGAGCAGGACGGCGGCCGGCACCAGGACACGTCGCCAGCTGACGCGCCGGCGACGGGCACCCGGATCGTCAGGTGGCCCCGGCCGGAGCACGGTGTCCGTCGCTTCGTCGCTCATGCTCATCGGTGCGTCGCCTCCGACCGTGGTTCTCTCACTGCCTGGTCCTGACCACCCTCGACGACAGAACTCATCGGTGGGCGCTGACCGGAATCTACGGTCCCCGCCCGACAACCTCGGGATCTGCCGCGCGACGTGGCTACCGCGGGACCGCCCGGCCCTCGAACATGTGGCCGAGGACCTTCGGGGCGGCCCGTTCGTAGTACGTGGCCACCGTCGTGACCTCGAACCCTCCGGCGTCGAGGATCGCCGGGATGTCGCGGCTGAGGCGGCAGCCGCCGGCCATCCGTCGCTGCAGGGGGTCGCCGCGGCGCTGCCAGCGGGCGACGTGCTCGTCAGGCGACAGGCCGTGCTCCACGAAGTGCAGGGTGCCGCGCGGTCGCAGCACCCGCGCGAGCTCCTGCAGGGCGCGCACCGGATCGGGCAGGGTGCACAGCGTCCAGGTGGACAGCGCCGCGTCGAAGCGGTCGTCGGCAAAGGGCAGGGACCCCGCGTCCGTCCCGGCGAAGACGACGGGGACGCCGGAGCGCTCCCGTCGGGTCGATGACAGCTTCCGCCCGACCGCCGAGGGATCGACCGCCCAGACGCCGCGGACCGCGGCCGGCAGGTACGGGAGGTTCAGCCCGCTGCCGAACCCCACCTCGACGACGTCGCCCGACAGGTTGGCGCAGACCCGGGCCCGGATCGCACGGGAGTCGCCCTGGTCCATCAGCCGGTTCTGGAGCCGGGGCACGACCTGGTCCCGGTAGAACGCCATGCCGCACAGCATGGTGGCGCGGGAGGGGCTGGTCGAGCCGGTCAGGAGCCAGCGCCTGCCGCGGCGCGCTCCCGGTCGAGCTCCTCGGTGCGACGGAGCGTCGCCGGGCGCGGCACGAGGATGGCGGCGAGGAACGCCAGCAGCGCTGCCCCGGCCGAGAAGCCGAACGCGGCCGTGTAGGCAGCCTCCGTCGGCAGGCCGTCGGGCAGCGTGTGGGTCGACAGGATCGCCG
>DASVED010000273.1:0-11865 GCA_036380775.1 Actinomycetes bacterium | reverse complement strand
CGTCACCACCGAGGTCAGCGCCGTCCCCGGCGTCGAGGCCGTCAGCGTCGACGTCGAGGCCGGCACCGTCACCGTCTCCGCCGACCAGCCCGTCGACCGCTCCGACATCGCCGCCGCCGTCGACGAGGCCGGCTACACGCTCCTCCCCTAGCCACATTGCCCAGACCCATCAGAGCCGCGCATCCACACCCGAGGAGACCGACATGTTTGCCATCCACGAGCAACTCGTCCGCGACCACGTCGAACAGCTCATCCGCGACGGCCACCGGGCCGCCGAGGCCAACAGGGCCGCGAGGACCGCTCGGACCGCCCGCTCACAACGAGCCGCCCACCACCCCGCCTAACCGGTCCGAGCCCAAGGCCCCGCCACTTGGCTGGTCCCGGCGACTCCGCAGTTCCGACCTACCTGGTTGACCAACAGCCCGACGACAGTTGCACATCTTCCGAACGCCAGCTACAGCGCAGGAGACCCTGATGACCACCACCCAGACCGTCGACCCGGCCGCCCCTGCAGCGGCAGCCGCGTCGGCAACCGCGACGAGCGAGTCGTGCACGCTGGACATCGGCGGCATGACCTGCGCGTCCTGCGTCGGGCGGGTCGAGAAGGTCCTCGCCAAGCTCGACGGTGTCGAGCTGGCCGAGGTCAACCTCGCCACCGAGGCCGCCTCCGTCAGGTACGACCCGACCCGGGTCGGCCCGGACCAGATGGCCGCCGCCATCGCCACAGCCGGCTACACCGGTCAGCTGCGACCCGATCTGCGGAATGCCGGGTCCGGCACTGCCGACGCTTCTGACACGGCGGCCGCGACCGACAACCGGCGGGAGGAGCACGAGCGGGCCCGCGACGCCGAGCTGGCCGGGCTCAAGCGCAAGTGGCAGATCACGCTCACGACCGGGCTGAGCCTGATGGCGCTGATGTACGTGCCGCTGCCCATCGACACGATGGACTGGCTGATGCCGGTCATCCTCGTCGTCACCACCATCGTCCAGTTCTGGGCCGGCAAAGAGTTCTACGCGCAGGCGTGGGCCGCCGCCCGGCACGGCGCCACCAACATGAACACGCTGGTCGCGCTCGGCACCCTCGTCGCGTATGGCTACAGCGCGTTCGTCACCCTGTGGCCTGCGCCGGCGCAGGCTTGGGGGCTGCCGCTGCACGTGTACTTCGAGACGTCGCTGGTCATCCTCGCGCTGGTCACGATGGGCCGCTGGATGGAAGGCAAGGCGAAGAAGCAGACCGCAGCCGCCATCAAGGCCCTCGTCGGACTCGCGCCGAAGACCGCCCGGGTGCTGCGCAACGGCACCGAGGTCGACATCCCCGTCGAGGACGTCGTGGTCGGCGACCTGGTCCGGGTCAGGCCCGGTGAGAAGGTCCCCGTCGACGGGGTCGTCGAGGACGGGTCGTCCAGCGTCGACGAGAGCAAGCGGACCGGGGAGAGCATGCCGGTCGAGAAGGCGGCAGGTGACGTCGTCATCGGCGCCACCGTCAACCGCACCGGAAGCATCGTCATCCGGACCCGTGCCGTCGGCCAGGACACCACGCTGGCCCAGATCGTGCGCCTCGTCGAGGACGCCCAGGGGTCGAAGGCGCCGATGCAGCGCCTCGCCGACCAGGTGTCCTCCTGGTTCATCCCGGTCGTGCTCGCCCTGGCCGCGCTGACGTTCGCCGGGTGGGCCGTGTTCGGCCCGGACGACGTCCGCTGGACGCTGGCCATCGGCACCACCATCGCCGTCATCATCATCGCCTGCCCGTGCGCCCTCGGCCTGGCCACCCCGACCGCCATCATGGTCGGCACCGGCAAGGCCGCCGAGCTCGGCATCCTCATCGGCTCCGGCGAGGCCCTCGAGCAGGCCCGCCGCCTGACCGCGGTCGTGCTCGACAAGACCGGCACCCTGACCCGCGGCAAGCCGAGTCTTACCGGCACCTCGGTGCTCGGCGACTGGACCGAGCCCGGGCTGCTCAGCCTGGTCGCCGCCGCCGAGCTCGGCAGCGAGCACCCGCTCGGCGAGGCCGTCGTGGCCGCCGCCCGCGACCGCGATCTGCCGCTGCCGCCGGTGACCGCGTTCGAGGCCGTGCCAGGGCACGGCATCGACGCGACCGTCGACGGCCGTCGGCTGCTGGCCGGCAACGCCCGCCTGATGACCACCCACGGCATCGACACCACCGACCTCGACGTGGCCGCTGCCTCCGGTGCGGCCGACGGTGCGACGCCGCTGTTCGTGGCGGTCGACGGGTCAGCGGCCGGGCTGTTCCTCGTCGCCGACCCGCTGAAGCCGGAGTCCGCCGAGGCGGTCGCCCAGCTCAAGGCGCTCGGGCTGGAGGTGTGGATGCTGACCGGTGACAACGCCGCCACCGCGGCCGCGGTCGCCCGCCAGGTCGGCATCGAGCACGTGCTCGCCGAGGTGCTGCCCTCGGAGAAGGCCGACCACGTCGTCGCGCTGCAGAACCAGGGCCACGTCGTCGCCATGGCCGGTGACGGAATCAACGACAGCCCGGCGCTCGCCCAGGCCGACCTCGGCATCGCCCTGGGGACCGGCGCCGACGTCGCGGTCGCCGCGTCCGACATCACCCTGGTCGGCGGCGACCTGCGCGGCATCGTGTCCGCCATCGCCCTGTCTCGGCGCACCGTCACCACCATCAAGCAGGGCCTCGGGTGGGCATTTGTCTACAACCTGGCACTCATCCCGGTCGCGGCCGGCGCCCTGTACTGGTGGAACGGCATCCTGCTCGACCCGGTCCTCGCGTCGGCGGCGATGGCGATGAGCTCGGTCAGCGTCGTCACGAACGCGCTCCGGCTCCGCAGCTACCGCCGGCCGGCTACCGTCGCGGAGATCCTGCGGCCGCCGCTGCGGACCCGGCTCACCCAGTGGGCGTACCTCGGCGGCATCGCGGTCGCCGCCGTCACCCTCGGAGTCGCCTTCACCGTCGCCAGCCGCTCTGACGCGGCCAGCCACGGCATGAACGGGCAGCTCGCCTGGCTTCAAGGCACCGGCATGACGATGCGCCCGTCGATGAGCGTGATGATGACCACCGACGTGCCGCCGGTCGACGCTGCAGAAGCCGGCGTCACAGTCGACTACTCGGTCCCGGCCAACACCCGCGCAGGCGAACGCACCCGGGTCATCGTCACCCTGCACGACGCCGACACCGGGTCGCCGCTCACGGACCTGACCCGCACCCATGAAGTCTGGATGCACCTCATCGCCACCCGCCAAGACCTCGGCACGTTCGCGCACGTCCACCCGGAGCCGACCGGGCGACCCGGAGAGCTCGCCGTCTCGCTGATGTTCCCGACCGCAGGTAGGTACGACTTCCACGCCGAGTTCGCCCGCCAGGGGTCAATGAGCAACATCCTCGACCGGCACACCGTCAACGTCGCCGGCCCGCGCCCCACGACATCCTCGCCGCTGGTCGCCGGGCCGCGGGAACGCGTCGTCGACGGCGTCCGCGTCACCCTGACCGGACAGGCCCGCGCCGACACCACCTCAGACCTGTCCTTCTCCTTCGCCGACGCCAAGACGGGCACGCCGGTTGACAACCTGAAGCCGTACCTGGCAGCGGCCGGGCACATCGTGGTGCTCAGAGCCGACGGCGGCGACTTCGCCCACGCGCACTCCGAGGGCGAGGCCAGCGACGGCGAGCCAGTGTTCGCGCTACCCGGCACGCGGTTCGGCCCGGAGCTCGACGCGCACTTCCGGTTCCACACCCCCGGCGTCTACCAGCTGTGGGCGCAGTTCCGGCTCGGCAACGGACACGTGATCACCGTCCCGTTCTCTGTCGAGGCCAGCTGAGCGACACCGGTCCCACCGCGCGGCGTGG
Source organism: Actinomycetes bacterium (assembly GCA_036380775.1). Taxonomy (GTDB): domain Bacteria; phylum Actinomycetota; class Actinomycetes; order JACCUZ01; family JACCUZ01; genus DASVED01. The sequence goes on along the minus strand of DASVED010000273.1, from coordinate 8,048 downwards.
CATCCCGATCTATTACTCGCCAGAAGACCAGAACAGGAACCGGCCAGGACCATCACTCCAGTCACCCTCATCCGGGCAACCGCCGTCGCCGCCGTCGCCGCCGGAGTGATCTTCATCGGCCTCCAGATCAACCACCCTGACTCAACCGTCGCCGCGGTCACCACGACCGAGTGGGCCGTTCGAAACTCATTCAAGGTGCTGATGGCCGCCCTGGCCCTAACCGGCATCACCGGAATGTACTTGCGGCAGGTGAAGCAGATCGGTCTGCTTGGCCTGATCGGGTACCTCGTCTTCGGCGTCGGCTACCTCACCATCATGAGCGTTTGGTGCCGGCTCGGCCACCACACCTGCTCGACGTAGTCGTGGAAGGTGATCCGCCCGGCGGCGCGGTCCAGCCAGGAACCATCCTCGACCTTGGTCTCCGCCCGCCGCCCGGCCCGCTCCGCCTCCCGCCGAGACTTGAACGTGCCCGCAGAACGGCCGCGTCCTGAGGGATCGCGGTAGGTCGCCGTGTAGCCGACGGAGCCGTCCTGGCGGACCCGGCGGATGACCCAACTCACGTCAGACTCCGAGACCGGCGTATCAAGATCATGTTAGCACCTCGTTAGCAGACTCGCTCGTACGTTGGTGAATCAACGCGGACTCCCGCGGACTCAAAAAAGTGCCTCTGACCTGCGGTTATGCGGCCTTGAGGAGCGTAGCGCCGAACGCCGGAATCGGCTGCTAGTGCGGCTCATAACCCAGAGGTCGCAGAGTCAAATCCTGGCCCCGCTACCAGCTGGAACGGCCCTCACAGTGACTGTGAGGGCCGTTTCCGTCTGTGACCAGCCAGCGGGCGGCTAGTATCGGGTCAGCACCGACCGTGGGCAATGCGCTGGTCTGATGACGACCGTCGCACCGCGGTGGGTGACCCGGCCCCACCGTGGGCGGGCCGTCCGGCCCGACGCGTCGATCTCTCGTAGATCAATAGGACCGGGTCGCGTCTCGGAGTGGGCACCCGTGCTCTCTCCGCTCGACGTTCATCGCCGGACCGTGGACCGCGTACGGGTAGGTCATCCGCCGTGGCGAGCGTGCCGGGCACTCCGAAGGAGGAGTCTGTGGCTCGACGGGGCCAGCGCCAATCGGGCGTTCGCCGTACCACGCCGCGAAACCAGCGACGTGTCCGTGACCGCGACAACGACGGCATCATCCCGGTGCTCGCCCGCTCTGTGCGTGAGGTCGAGGCCGCCGCCGAGCGCGGCCCGGTGCGGCCCTCGGTGCGCACGAAGTTCCAGGTCGTCGCACTGCTGGTGCGCGAGGAGCGTGCCCGGGTCCGGGCGGACGAGGCCAGCAGCGAAACTCACCGGGCCGAGCGGATCAAGCGCCTCGACGGCGTCGCACTGATCCTGGCGCAGACCGCGGCCCGCGACACCTCGCTCCTCGCCCTCCTCGCCGAGGACGCCGTCGTCTCCGACGCTGCGAGGTCGCTGCGGCGCGACATGCTGCGCGAAGCCGGTATCGAGTCGGTGAACGACGAGATCACCCCCCCGGAGCCCGTGGCCGCCGGCACCGAGCGTCGGGTCGTGCCGCAGTCGGTCGTCTCACGACAGCTTGCGAACCCGTTCCTCGCTCCCGACTTCACCTCGGTCAGGCAGAGCGCGGCCTCTCCGCGCCGCCTCGCCAGCTGGGAGCTGCTCGGCCCGCTCTTCAGCTCGTTCGAGCGCGCCGGCGGCGGGGCATCCGCCTGCATGGCCCTGCCCGCTCCGACCTCATTGCAGGCTCCGGGCCGACTGGAGCTGATGCCGCACCAGGCACAGGTCGTCGCGGCCGCCGCCGAGGGCCACCGGACGTTCCTGCTGGCCGACGAGCCCGGCCTGGGCAAGACGGCCCAGGCACTGCTCGCCGCGCAGGTCGTCAACGCCTACCCGCTGCTCGTTGTCGTGCCGAACGTCGTCAAGACCAACTGGGCCCGCGAGGTCGGCCTCTGGACGCCCGACCGACCGGCCACGGTGATCCACGGCGACGGTCACACGATCGACGGCTTCGCCGACATCGTCATCGTCAACTACGAGGTACTCGACCGGCACGTGGGCTGGCTCGGCGACCTCGGGTTCCGCGGCATGGTCGTCGACGAGGCGCACTTCATCAAGAACAAGAGCTCGCAGCGCTCCCAGCACGTGCTGGAGCTTGCCGATCGGATCCGGTTCCGCGTCGCACGTCCGCTGCTGATGGCGCTCACGGGAACCCCGCTGATCAACGACATCGAGGACTTCCGGGCCATCTGGCAGTTCCTCGGCTGGATCGACGACACCAAGCCGCTCGGCGAGCTGATGCACGCGCTCGAGGAGACCGGCCTGACGCCGGCCGACCACGGGTTCTACCCCGCCGCTCGTCGATGCGTCATCGACCTCGGCATCGTCCGGCGCCGCAAGGTGGACGTGGCCGCCGACATCCCCGCCCGGCGCATCGCCGACCTCCCCGTCGAGCTCGACGACAAGGACAGCCGGTCGATCCGCGAGGCTGAGCGTGACCTGGCTCGCCGCCTGGTGTCGCGGTACGAGAGTGCACTCGCGAGGCGGAAGGCCCCCGTCGAGGGCATCGACCACGACCTCGTCCGCCGGATCGCCACGTCGGAGCGAAAGAACACAACCGAAAAGAAGGCCGGCGAGAACGTGTTCAGCATGATGCGGCGGATCGGCCGGGCGAAGGCCGAGCTAGCCGCGGACTACGCGGCACAGCTCGCGCGCAGCGCCGGCAAGGTCGTGTTCTTCGCGAAGCACGTCAACGTGATGGACGCCGCCGAGGAGCTCTTCGCCAAGCGCGGCATCGGCTACTCCTCGATCCGCGGCGACCAGACTTCGTCGGCACGGCAGAAGCAGATCGACGCCTTCGTGAACGATCCCGACGTCCACATCGTGGTCTGCTCCCTGACCGCGGCCGGAGTGGGGATCAACCTCCAGGTCGCGTCGAACATCGTGCTGGCCGAGCTCTCCTGGACCGATGCCGAGCAGACCCAGGCGATCGACCGCAGCCACCGCATCGGACAGGACGAGCCGGTCACCGCGTGGCGGATCATCGCAGCGCAGACCATCGACGCCAGGATCGCCGAGCTGATCGACAGCAAGGCGGGTCTCGCAGCCAGGGCGCTCGACGGTTCGGAGGACGAGCTGCCGTCGTCGGCGGACGTCCAGCTCGAGGCGCTCGTCGGGCTGCTGACGGACGCGTTGTCGGCGTCGCAGTAGCCCCGAGGTTTGGGGCCGTTCCACGAGCGCCTGGCGCTAGCGTGGGGGCATGGCGGGCGAGGTGTCAGTCCAAGACGTCATCGCGCGTCTGCGCCGCATCGACAACGAGCTGCCGCCCGGCGACGGAGCCGCGGTGTTCAACCGGATGTACCTCACCGTGACAGAGGAGGTCGCCGCCGGACTGGAGGGCTCGTCAGTCTTCCGTGACCCGGTGTTCATGGAGCAGCTCGACGTGACGTTTGCCTCGTTGTGGCTCGAGGCGTACGACGCGGGGGCAGGCGCAGTCCCGAGAGCATGGGCACCCCTGTTCGAGCGTCGGCACGACCGCTCGGTGCTGCCGATCCAGTTCGCTCTCGCAGGGATGAACGCTCACATCGGGTATGACCTTGCTGTTGCTGTCGTCCAGACCTGTCTCCACCTCGACGCCTCGCCGGAGCGGGCCGGGGTCCGCGACGACTTCGAGGCGGTCAACGATCTGTTGGCCGCCTGCGAGTCCAGGGTGCGACGTTCGTTCCTCACCGAAGCGGGTAGGGCCGCGGACGCCCACGTCGGCCCGGTGGTCCACCTCGTCAGCTCCTGGAAGATCGACAAGGCCCGCGACGTCGCCTGGGTCAATGTCGAGGCCATGTGGGCTCTGCGCAGCCTCGGTTCACTGGCCGACCGCTATCGGGCGGCACTTGCCCGCACCGTCGGGATGGCGTCGCGTTGCCTGGTGACGCCCACCCTGCCGTAGCGGTCAGCCCGGAGCGGACAGGCCTTCCCGCAGGCGGGAGAGCGCACCGTGCACGACGTCGTCGGTGTCCGTCAATGCTCGGCGGGCGTCGTCGACGGGCACGTCCGCGAGCAGCATGACGAGGGCGGTCTTCACCTGTCCGTCGGCCGCCTCCAGGGCTCGGGTGCAGCGCTCCTCGTCGAGCCCCGTGGCCTCGGCGAGAATCCGCAGCATCCGGCCGCGCAGCTTCCCGTTGGTAGCCGTCACGCTCACCATCAGGTTCGAATGGGTCCGACCCAGCCGGACCATCACCGCCGTCGAGAAGGTGTGCAGCACCAGCTTCTGAGCCGTCCCGGCCTTCATCCGCGTGCTGCCGGTGATCACCTCCGGCCCCGTGTCCAGGCACACGTGGACGTCGGCGTCCCCGGCCAGCGGCGCCTGCGGGTTGCTGCTCACGAGAGCCGTGCACGCGCCCCTCATCCGCGCAGCGCGCAAGGCCCCCCGGACGTACGGCGTGCGACCGCTGGCGGTCAGCCCCACCACGACGTCGGCGGGGCCGACGTCCCCGAGGTCGGCGGCCCCGAGCGCCTCGTCGTCCTCCACGCCCTCGACCGCGCTGGTCAGCGCCGTCAGCCCGCCGGCGTGGTGGGCGACGAACCGATCAGGCTCGATGGCGTACGTCGGTGGCACCTCTGCCGCGTCGAGCACTGCCAGCCGCCCTGATGTCCCGGCCCCCACGTAATGCACTCGGCCACCCGTGCGCAGCGCGTCGACCGCGGCGTCGACGAGCCGGGCGAGCTCCGGAAGGGCTGCGCGTACGGCCAGCGGGACGCTCTGGTCGGCGTCGTTGATCGCCGCGAGCACGTCGCGCGTGTGGAGCTGGTCGATGTCGAGCGTGGCCGGGTTGCGTTCCTCCGTCGGGGCATGCACCGCAGGGGGGTGGCTCGCCCCCGTCACCGCCGCCGCCGGGGCCGGGAGGCGGCGACCCGGCGGTCGAGCACTGCCTCGTACGTCGCCTCGAGCGCCGCCTTGGTCTCGACGTAGGTGCGCTGTGCGATGCCGACGAACAGGCAGTCCACAACAGTGAGCTGCGCGAGCCGGCTGGACATCGCCCCGGACCGGAAGGTGGTCTCCCGGGCGGCGGTCGTCAGGACGTGGTCGGCGAGCCGGGCGATCGGGGAGCCGGGGAAGTTGGTGAGCGCCACCGTCGTTGCGCCGCGACGGCCCGCCTCGGTCAGGGCGGCCAGCGGCTCCTGGGTGGTCCCGGTGTGCGAGATGCCGAGTGCGACGTCGCCGGGCGCGAGCACCGCGGCGCTGGTCAGGGCGGTGTGCGGGTCGCTCCAGGCGAACGCGGTCCTGCCGATCCGGTGCAGCTTCTGCTGGAAGTCGGCCGCGACGAAGGCGCTGGCACCGACACCGTAGACATCGACGCGGCGAGCCCCCACGAGCGCGTCCACGACCCGCTCCAGGACCACGACGTCGAGCTGGGATGCGGTGTCCTCGACGGCGCGCGCGTCGGCATAGGAGATCTTCGCCACCACCGTCGCCAGGTCGTCTCCCTGTCCGATGTCACCGCCCAGCTCGGGCAGTGGGCCGGCGCCGAGCCGCCCGACCTCGGTCGCCAGGGTCAGCCGCAGCTGGGAGTAGCCGGAGAAGCCCACGGTCCGGCAGAAGCGGCTGACGGTGGCTTCCGAGGTCTTCGCCTGATGGGCCAGCTGGGTGATTGTCCAGGTCGTGACGCCACCCGGGTCGGCGAGCACCAGCTCGGCGACCCGCTGCTCCGCCGGCGAGAGCGACGGCAGCGCGGCGCGCACGGTCACCAACGTGGATCGGGTCATGTTCGCGACAGTAGCCAGCCGTCAGTCCGGACGCGATCGCGGTCGGCTGCTCGGTCATCGTCGAACAGCGGACCGCGCAGCCCGGTGACCTGGATGTCGTCAAGGTAGACGCCGCGGCCTTGGTACAGCGCGTCGCTCACGTACCGCCAGCGCACCAGAACGTCGGTTCCGGTGGAGGTTCCGAGCGGCACCGCGACGTTGTGCCAGCTCCGGTCGCCATCACCGGACCACGTCCGCAGCGCCGACCAGCTTGTGCCGTCGTCGCGGGAGACCTCGAGCGTGAGGCTGTCCGACCCGGGCTCGGTGTCGAACCACAGGTCGCTCTCCCATCGCACCGGACCGTCGTCGGCTGACACGTCCAGCGGGACCGTGAGGGTCGCCGTCCGGGAGTCGCCGATCCCGGAGAACCACGCGTCCTCGCCGTGCGTGGGGCGCACGGGCAACGCGAGCGCGAGATCGCGGGCCACTGCCCGACGGGACGGGTTGCTCGACCCCCAGTTCCGTGACGGATGGACCCGGTTGGTGAGCAGGAGCACGAAGGAGCGCGACCGGGTGTCGATCACGAGCGACGTGCCGGTGTAGCCCGTGTGGCCGACCGTGCCAGGCCCGGACAGCGCATCCATGTACCAGCGCTGGTCGATCTCGAAGCCGAGCCCGTGCGCGTTGCCGGGGAAGGCGGCGTTCTCGTCGGTCAGCAGCGCCTGCACAGAGTCCTCCGAGAGGATCCGCGCTCCGCCGTACGTCCCCTTGTCGAGGATCGTCTGCGCAAGGACGGCGAGGTCGCGGGCGGTGGAGAAGACGCCGGCGTGCCCGGCAACTCCGCCGAGGGACCAGGCGTTCTCGTCGTGCACCGTCCCGCGGATCACGCCGCGACCGGTCCACGGTTGGTCCTCCGTCGCGACGATCCGTTCGATCTGGCTCGCCGGCGGGTTGTATCCCGTGTCGGACATGCCGAGCGGCGCCGTGATCCCGTCGCGAACGGCGACGTCGAGCGGGGTGCCCGCCGCCAGCTCGACCAGCTTGCCCAACGTGATCATGTTGAGGTCGCTGTAGACGTAGCGCGTTCCGGGAGGCGCGAGCGGCTTGACGCCGTAGACGGCGGCGATGCGCTCCTCGGGGGTTGGCCATCCGCTGTACAACGGGATCCAGGCCGGCAGTCCCGACGTGTGCGTGAGCAGCTGCCGGACGGTGACGGTGCCCTTTCCTTGTGTGGCGAAGGCCGGGATGTACGACGCGACGGTGGCGTCGAGGTCCAGCGCACCGCGCTCGACCTGCTGCAGCACCGCGATCGAGGTGAACAGCTTGGACACCGAGGCAAGGTCGAAGATGCTGTCGCGGCGCATCGGCACCTGCTGGTCAGCGGGAAGCTCCGTCCCCTCTCCGTCGGCGTAGCGCAGCGCGTCACCGACGGCCTCGTGCGTGACGACGGTGCCGTCGTGCGCGGCGAGCACCACGGCACCGGCATACATCGGTCGGCCGTTGGCCTGCGGCTCGAGGTAGGACTCGACGTCCGTCGTGATCTGCGCCACCGGCCCGGGTACCAGGCCTGCCTGCTGCGGCGTGCCCCAGCGCAGCTCGCGCGCAGGTGTGCCCGCCGCCGGGTCGCCGGCGTACGACGCGGCCAGTGCTGCAGGAGCGAGGCTCGTCACGACCGCCGCCGCGGTAGCAGCCGCTGTCGCGGCGAGCCTCCTCACGGCAGCATCCCGCCGCCGAGCTGCTGCTGGTAGAGCAGGTACTCCTCGCGGGTCCGCCTGAAGGCGGCCAGGTCCTCGCGCCAGCCGCCGACGACCTCGTCGGTCCCCGCACCTCGGTCGATCATGGTGCGTACGAGGGTGGAGCCGGTGAGCTTGTCGATCCAGTTGTCGGCGCGCCAGCCGAAGTCCGCGTAGACCCGCTTGGCCGTCACGAGCATGGCGATGCCGGTGCGCACCGCGTCGAACTCCCGGACGTCGTCGAGATGGAGCTGGACGCCGCCGCATGCCTTGCCGACGTGCTTGGAGAAGGTGGGCGTGAAGTAGGCCTCGCGTGCCGAGACGCCACGGAGGTCCTCGCCGGCGATCGCCTCCGCCCAGCGCTCGTCGCCATAGGGCGCACCGACCAGCTCGAAAGGTCGCGTGGTGCCACGCCCCTCGGACAGGTTGGTGCCCTCGAACATGCAGGTGCCGGGGTAGACGGTCGCGGTGTCGACGGTCGGCATGTTCGGTGAGGGAAGCACCCAGTGCAGCCGGGTCTCGCGGTAGGTCAGGTCACGGGAGTAACGGCGCATCCGCACGACCT